>JAIPER010000310.1 GCA_021737115.1 Desulfohalobiaceae bacterium | reverse complement strand
CAACCCTCCCCAGGAGCTGATCAAAGCTTACATTCAATACCAGATCAACACCTACTGCCGGGATAGATATCGAACCACTCTGATTTTAAACGACGATTGCTGTCTGACCGGGAAATGGTATGAACTGATCAAGGAAAAACAGCGCCAGTACCTGGATTTCTGGCGAAAGGCCCTGGGACGGTATTGTCGCCAGAAAGGACTGCCCACGGATTATATCGCAGTGGACGCCCACTGCTTGGTGGGCATGTGTCTCTGGACGTATCGCTGGTATGATCCGAACGGGGACATCGATCCCAGAACCCTGGCCCTGAAGATCTACGAGATCTTTCTTTTCGGATTGTCCAGAAAAGGGAGTGTCGAGGGATGAAACCGCTCAGAGACCAATAATATTGCAGATGCCGGCATGGGAACAGCCGCTGATGATCACCAGTCCTTTTGGGGTTTGATAGACTAGTGCGGAATCGTCAATCACCGAATCAATCTCGTTTGTTCCGTGTTTTTTACTGAAGGAAAAACAGGCGTCAACCGCCTGGATGAACCCGCACCCAACAAAAAAGCCCTGCAACTCTTTAAAGAATTACAGGGTCTTATTTTCAAATGGTGCCGAGGGGGGGATTCGAACCCCCACGGGCTGTCGCCCACTACCCCCTCAAGATAGCGTGTCTACCGATTCCACCACCTCGGCGTTGTCTGCGTCAGAAGGAAACAATTCTTACTCCTTTGGATCGGGATTGTCCAGCCCAGTTTTCAGATTCATCTTTCTGGTTTTTCTTTATTATTCAGGGCTGTTTGGAGCAGGTTGAGCCGGTTGCTCACTCTGAGCCGGTTCTTCGACCACCACTGATTTGGTCACGGTTCTTGACTTCTGGCCCTCCAGATAGGTGAAGGTCAAGGAAGTCAGAAAGAAGATGACGGCCATGGTGATGGTCAGTTTGGAGAGAACCCCTCCGGCTCCGCTGCTCCCGAAAAAGCTTGATCCACTGGAGCCGCCGAAGATGACCCCCATGCCCTCGTGTCCTGATTGGACCAGGACTAAAAGGACCAGGGAGACACAGGCGATAACGTGTATGGTGAGTAACAGGGTATTCAAAGAAGAACCTCCACATGCAATGTCCTGAATGCAAATGATATATTTTTGTCGTCTCTGGAGATGGAATCCAGGCAAGGATTCCCCTAACCGAGGACGATCCGGCTGAAACTTTCCGCCTGAAGACTTGCACCTCCTACCAGGACTCCGTCCACATTGTCAAGGGTAATGATCTCTGAAATATTATCCGGCTTGACGCTGCCGCCGTAAAGGATGCGTATGGAGTCTGCGGCGCTACTGAATATCTTCTTCAGTTCGGATCTGACGTAATCGTGGGCCTCTCTGATATCCTCGGTCCTGGCCACTTCGCCGGTGCCGATGGCCCAGACGGGTTCATAGGCCACGACCAGCCTCGAAGCAATGTCCGTATAACCGATGTCGGAAAGGGCAGAGGTCAGCTGCTTGTTCAGGATCGTTGCCAACTGCCCGTTCTTTCGTTCGTTCAGGGTCTCTCCGATGCACAGGATTATGTTCAGCCCTCTTTCCAGCCCGAAGCGGACCTTTTGCGCCAGAAACTCATTGTCCTCATGGAACAGGTGCCGCCTTTCGGAGTGACCGACCAGGGCCCAGGAACAGCCAAGGTCCAGGAGCATATCCGGTGATATTTCACCGGTATAGGCCCCGTTTTCCGCGGGGTAGAAATTCTGGGCCCCGACGCCGAAGCCGGTTTTTGAGCCGATTGTTGCGGCTACGGAAGCAATGGCGGTAAAGGGCGGGATGAGCAGGACCTCTCGGTCCGAGGGAAGCTTTGCCGCTGTCAAAGACATGAGCTCCCGGGTTGTCTCTTCGGCCTCCTGTCTGGTCTTAAACATCTTCCAGTTGGCAGCCATGCATTTCTTATTCATAGGTCATCCTTTGATCGAACGCTTAAGACAAGAATATTGCCCGCGAATCCTTTGAATCGACGCGAATATTCAAGCATGTTCATTTGTTTGGGTGGATTATATGCCCAGCGCTTTCAGGCCCGGCAGCTCCTTGCCTTCCATGAATTCGAGAAAAGACCCGCCCCCGGTGGAGATAAAGCTGACGGATTCATGAACACCGGATTTGTGGACCAGAGAGTCGGTGTCGCCTCCGCCGATGATGGTCGTCCCCTGAACTTTGGCCACTGTCTCCGCCATTCCGAAAGAACCCTGGGAAAAGGCGGGATTTTCAAAAGCGCCCATGGGTCCGTTCCAGACCACGGTTTTCGCATCCTTCAGTGCTTCGGCGAAAAGGGTGTGGCTGGCCGGACCGATATCCAGCATCATGTCCTGCGCCGGGATATCCTGGTAGGGTGATATCCCGTTGGGCTTGGCGGCCTCTATGTCCCGCCCGGTCACGAAATCGACCGGGAAATAGAAGCTTACTTTGTTCTCCCTGGCCCGATTCATGATCTGCAGGGCATCTTCCTGGAGTTCGGGCTCGACCAGGGAGAGGCCTGTTCCGAACCCCTGGGCCTTGATAAAGGTGTTGGCCATGGCCCCGCCCACGATGATTCTGTCCACTTTCCCGGCCAGGTTGGCCAGCACCCCGAGCTTGGTGGAGACCTTGGCCCCGCCGGCGATCAGGACAAAGGGGCGATCCGGATTCTGCAGAGCCTTTCGAAGATATCCGGTTTCTTTTTTTAACAGGAAACCGCCATAGGAGGCGGGTGCATAGTCCACCACTCCGACCACTGAGGCGTGTTTGCGGTGAACAACACCAAAGGCGTCATTGACAAAGACATCTCCCAGTTCTGCCAGTTGACGGCTGAATTCTTTATCGTTTTTCGTCTCCCCGGAATGAAAGCGCAGATTCTCCAGGAGCAGGCAATCTCCGGGTTTGAGCTCTTTGACCATGCCTTTGACTTCTTCTCCAACACAGTCCGGGGCCATGTTTACCTCTTTCTCCAAGAGCTCGCTCAATCTTTTGGCCACCGGCTGCAGGGAGAGCTCCGGTTTCCGTTCTCCTTTGGGTTTGCCCAGATGGGAACAGAGGATGGCGCTTCCGTTCATTTTCAACACATGATTGATGGTGGGGAGTGCTTCCCTGATTCTGCTGTCGTCTGCAATAACACCCTCCCGGAGGGGGACATTCAGGTCGAGGCGAATCAAGACCTTTTTCTTGTCGAGTTTTGCTGCGTCGATGAAAGCCATAGTCCCTCCAAAAGTTAACTTACTGATTTTGTTAAATTTATGTTTTTTGTTGCTGGAAATACAACTCCTGTATTTACAGACAGGCTCATTTTCTTTAGAGTACACATCACTTAGCCAGTTTCTCTTTATTTCCAATGATTGCCAAAAAGTACAGACGCAGAAAAACAACTCCACGCAAAACACTGTTGGAGGTTGTCGATATTGACAACCGGGTTGTGGGTTTGATGCCAAAAGAAGAGGTGCATGAACAGCAATTGATGCACCGGAGTGTTTTAGTGCTTTTGTACAATACCGAAAAAAAACTCTACATCCAAAAGAGGAGCAGCAGGAAGCTGCAGTATCCAGGATGCTGGGATCTTTCAGCAAATGGCCATGTCCTGGCTTTTGAAACTCCGAAAGAGGCGGCGATTCGAGAGCTCCAGGAGGAACTCGGGATTGCCGTTTCCAACGTGAACCTGGTCCACAACATTCCGGCCTGTACCGAGACCGAATTTGAGTTCGTGTCCCTCTTTTCCGCAGGGGTCAGCCACCAGGTGCCTCAACCCAATCCCAGGGATGTCATTCGGGGGGTCTTCGTAGAAGGCCATGAGCTCGATTATCTGGTCCGTACTTTTGCCGATCAGTTTACCCCGGGTGTGCACTATTTCTGGAGCTGCGGTCTCCTGTTTCAGTGATGTCACTCGGGATAGGTAGTGGGGCCCGGATGATAACAAGAGTCCAATCCAAAGCTGGCTTCGCCTGCAACCCAAATTGAATAGAACATGAAATTCCAAATCCCAAGATCGTGATGGTTTAGGTTAACAGAATTTCTTGTTTTTCATGGCATAGAATTACGCGTAAGGCACTAATCCTTATCAGGCAGGATCGGCATCAAGCAGAAGAGTTGCCAGGTCCTCATGGATGACGCCGTTGCTGGCCAGGATAGAATCGGCCCCCAGGGCATACTCTTGTTCAGGATTGAACCGGCTGACCCTGCCTCCGGCCTCTTCCACCAGGAGCCATCCCGCAGCCGTGTCCCATGGCTTCAGTCCCAGTTCATAAAAACCCTCAAACCTGCCGCAGGCCGTGTAGGCCAGATCCAGGGCCGCGGACCCCATCCGTCTGAGACCTCGGCAGTGGGTCAGGACCTTTTTAAAGGCCGGAAGGACTTCATCGATCCGGTCTTTTATATTGTATGGAAAGCCGGTGGCGATGAGGGACTGCACCAGGTCCTGTTCCTGTGAGACCTGGATGGCCCGGCCGTTTAAAAAGGCTCCTCCCCCGCGGACGGCCTGAAACATCTCTCCTGTCAAGGGCAGGTAGACGAAGGCCGTTTGGATGTGATCCTGCTGCCATAAGGCCAGGGAAACGGCCACACCGAACAGATTATGGGCGAAATTGGTAGTTCCGTCCAGGGGATCGATGATCCAGGTCGATTCACCAAGGGTCCCGCCCCCGGCTGTCTCCTCGGCTAGAAATCCGGCTCCTGGCAAGATTTGCCTGCATTCATTCTTGAGGAATTCTTCGACCTGGAGATCGGTCTGGGTTACCAGATCGATTCTGCCCTTGTGCCGGATGTCCTTGGGCTGTGACCATTGCTCTTTGATCATATCCCCGGCCTTAAGGACCGCACTTTTGGTTCGCGCAATTAATTCGGTGTCTTCGGTTATCGTCATAGCATTATCGTATTACAAAAAATGTTCAAAGAAAAAAGAGCCTTGTCCACTCAATTTTTTCCTCTTGAATATATTTTAATAAAAACTAATCTCCGGGTTGCCCCTGGGGGAAAATCCCCCCGGGGAAGCCCGAGATTAGTTTAT
>JAIPER010000309.1 GCA_021737115.1 Desulfohalobiaceae bacterium | reverse complement strand
GGGAACAGACCTGGTATGATCGGGGCCTGCCGCATTTCGAAGTCTGCCGGGCCCTGGGAATCCGTATGGGGGTGCTGATCTGCACGGAGATGTGGTTTATGGAATGGGCCCGCAGCTACGCGGCAGCCGGGGCCGAGATCCTGTGCGTTCCCCGGGCGACGCCGCATGACTCGGTTCGCAAGTGGCTGGCCGGCGGGCAGGCCGCCGCCGTATGCTCCGGAGCCTACTGCCTGTCTTCCAACCTGTGGAATCCTCCTGGAAGCAGGGCCGACTGCGGCGGGCTCGGCTGGATCATCTCTCCGGAAGGCGATGTCCTGGCTGAAACCAGTGAACAGGAGCCCTTTGCCACCCGGGACATCGATCCCGACTTTGCCAAAAAGAGCAAGGCCACCTATCCCCGCTATGTCCCTGAATAGAGACATTCGTTTGTATCAGGCACATTGCCTGCGGTTCAAACTTGCTTGACCTGGGACGCAAGCCGATTGTATCATGCAAATTTGTTGCATAACCAAGCGGGGAATCCATGAAAGCGCCTTTTTTCTTTTCTGCCCTGTTGGCCATTCTTCTGCTGCAGACCACAGCCATGGCCAAGATACTGGTCTTTGCGAGCGTTTCTCCCCAGCAGTACTTTCTGCAGCAACTGGGCGGCGATCTCCTGGAGGTCAGGGTCATGGTCCGTCCCGGAGCCAACCCGGCCACCTTCGAACCGAGCCCCGGGCAAATGGTCAGACTGGCCAAGGCCAAGGCCTACTTCGCCATCGGTGTTCCCTTTGAAAACACCTGGCTGAAGCGGATCACCGCAGCCAACTCTGACCTGGAGATCGTCCACACCGACCAGGGCATTCGTAAACGCAGCATGAGCCCCCCCCAACACCACCATGACCAGGATCAGACCGATTCTTTAGAAGATCGTGGCTCTCCAGATCCCCACATCTGGCTGTCTCCGGAACTGGTCAAAATCCAGGCCAGGAACAGCTATCGCGGACTGGTTCGCCTGGATCCCGATCATTCGGCTGTCTACAAGGCCAACCTGGATGACTTTCTAAAAGAGCTTGACCGCATGCAGGAGACCATCCATTCGATCCTCGAACCGCTGCCTGAAGACAGGCGCTCATTCATGGTCTTTCACCCGGCCTGGGGATATTTCGCCCAAGAGTTCGGTCTCCGCCAGGTTCCCATCCAAGCGGAAGGCAAAGAACCGGGTCCCGGACAACTGGCCAGCACCATCCGCCACGGCCGGGAAGAAGCGATCTCCGTAATTTTCGTCCAGCCGCAGTTTTCCGACAAAAGCGCCAGGGTCATTGCCCGGGAATTGGAGGCCGAGGTCGCGGTCCTGGATCCGCTGGCCGATGATTGGAGAGACAATCTGTTCAAGGCGGCCCAGGCCTTCCGGCAGGCCCTTGAAGACAGGGAGAGTACGTCATGACGGATCTGGCCTTATCCCTGGATAACGTATCTTTTGCCTATGACGGCCAAGACGTGCTGCAGCAGGTGGATCTCAAGCTGAAGGCAGGGGCCTTTCTGGCGGTCATCGGCCCCAACGGCGGAGGCAAGACCACCCTGGTCAAGCTGCTTCTGGGCATGCTTCGGCCCCGAGCGGGCACGATCACCGTCCTGGGCAAAGACCCGGCTCAAGAGGCCCCGAATGTAGGCTACGTCCCCCAGCATACGGCCTATTCGCCCAGCTTTCCCATCACGGTGCGGGAGGTGGTCCTGCTGGGGATGCCCGGTCTCAAGCAATTTCGTTTCAAGCCGGACCCGGATGTTCTGGAGAGGGCCATGACCGCCCTGTCCCAAGTGAACATGGACGGCTATGCCCGGCGCCGTTTCGATACCCTCTCCGGAGGGCAGCGGCAGAGGGTGCTGGTGGCCAGGGCCATGGCCTCCTCGCCCGCATTGCTGCTCTTTGACGAGCCCACCTCCAATATCGATCCCCAGGGAAGGGTCTGTCTCTTTGACATCCTCTCCAAGCTCAGGCAAGCCATCACGGTGGTCCTGGTCAGCCACGACTTCATCTCGGCCTCGACCGGCATCACCGACGTGGCCGCGATCAACAGGCGGCTCATCCAGGGCCGGGACATCACACCTGAGATGCTGGAGCTGATCTATGGTGCGCACGAGGCCTCCTGCCCCCTGGACGGCTACCTGAAGAGCCTGAGCTCGGTGTTCGAACAGAGGGAGCAGTCCGGTGCTTGAAGCCCTGTCCATGACCTTCTTCCAGAACGCCCTTTTGGCCGGGGTCCTGGCCAGCGTGGCCTGCGGCGTCATCGGCTCGCTGGTGGTGGTCAACCGGCAGGTATTCATGGCCGGGGGCGTGGCCCATGCCGCCTACGGAGGCGTCGGCCTGGCCTTTTATCTGAGCCTGCCGGTCCTGCCCTGCGCCGTGGTCTTCACGGCCCTGGCCGCCGTCATCACTGCCCATTTCACCTTTGACCAAAGAGAGCGGACCGACAGCTTCGTGGGGGTCCTCTGGGCCTCGGGCATGGCCCTGGGCGTGATTCTCATCAACCTGACCCCGGGCTACAATGTGGACTTGATGAGCTATCTCTTTGGCAGCATCCTGGCCGTACCCCGCAGCGATCTCTGGATCATGCTCGCATTGGATATGCTCATTGTGGCCGTGATATTCTCAAGGTATCAAGACTTTCTGTCCCTGTCCTTTGACATGGAGTTCGCCCGGGCCAGGGGCGTACCGGTCAAAGGGCTCTATGCTTTGATGCTGGTCATGGTGGCCGTGTCCGTGGTCATGGTCATCCAGGTCGTGGGTCTGGTCCTGATCATCGCCCTGTTGACCATTCCCGCCATGCTGGCCGAAACCGGGGCCAGGTCTCTGGCCCACATGATGCTTGCAGCCAGCCTGTACTGCCTGCTGTTCTGCTTGCTGGGCCTGGCTTTTGCCTATCAGTTCGATCTGGCCTCCGGGGCCTCGATCATTGCCGTAGCCGCGGCAACCTATTTCGCAGTCCGACTTGTGCAGCTCGCGAGATCAAGGTAATGATAAATTCTAAGCACGAAATTCAAATTTTCGAATGACAAAAACAAAGATTCTACGAATACAGAAATAAAAGCAATTAGTTGTCGATCATTTTTTCTTAGTTTTGAATTTTGAATTTTTGTCATTTGAAGTTTGTTTCGAATTTCGTGCTTCGAATTTCGATATTATTTCCAATTTTGAAGTCATTTATAATATTCTCAATTACTTTACGGAGTTATGGTTAAGTGTCAAGACACTGTTACGAAGTCTGAAACTAAGGAGGGATTATGAACAATGCATCTTTTTTCAAGAAACTGCTCGGACCGATCCTCTGCCTGAGCCTTGTCCTGGTTCTCATCTCAGCCTCCTCGGCCCCGGCCAGGACCTACACCCTGAAAGCGGTCAGCGCCTGGCCCAAGACCGTCTATGAGGTCCAGAACTACATGAAGCTCCTGGACATCATCCGGGACAAGGTTGAACAACAGTATCCCGGAGAACTCAAGATAAACTACATCGGCGGGCCCGAGGTATTCCCCAACCGCGAACAGGTCGAGGCCGCCAGGAACGGCCTGGTGGACATGGTCTTCACCACGGTGGGCTACTACGTCTCGGCCATGCCCGTGGTCGACGGCCTGAACCTGACCGAACTCACGCCCTGGGAAGAACGAAAGCAAGGGGTCAACGCATTCCTGAACGAACTGCACCAACAAAAGGTCAACTGCTTTTATCTCGGACGCATGGGCACAGGGTTGCCCTTCAGCCTCTATCTCAATGAACCGATCGATGCGACCGCCGACCTCAAGGGCCTGAAAATCAGGTGCTCCCCCAGCCACATCCCCTTTTTGAAAGAAGTGGGGGCCACCCCGCAGGTTATCCCGCCCCCTGACGTCTACACCGCCCTGGAGAGAGGAGTGGTGGACGGCTTCATCTGGCCGGCCGGGTTGATCACGGACTGGGGCTGGCACGAGGTGGTGGATCACATGATCAGGCCTTCATTTTACGAAGCCATCAATGTGGTCCTCGTCAATCACGACGCCTGGCAGGATCTTCCGAAGCATCTGCAGAATCTGCTCATAGAAGCCGAAAAGGAGGCGGAGCACTATACCCTGCAGCGAGCCAGGGAACAGATCAAAAAGGAGAAGCAGATCCTCAAAGAAGCGGGACTGACCTTTATCGACCTGCCGCAGGAGGAAGGCAGGAAGCTCGTGGAAGCTGCCTACTCATCCCTCTGGGATCAGATTATCGAAAAAGCCCCGCAGAACGGCCCCAAGCTGAAAGGGATGCTCTCAAACCGAGAATGAACAACCCGGATCCTTGCAAGTATTTAATTTTCCAATTAGATATTCATACACACATTCTTCACAACAAACCCATAAGGTTGTTCATTCTCGGTTCTAAATAAGTACCCAAAAAAAGGAATGTGTTTGTTGAACCACGGTTAAAAAAACAAATAAATCCAAGAGTATACTTTTCACCTTATTGAGAAACTACTCAACTTGAATCGTGACCGCGCAAACATGAACCATGTCAAACAGTTCGCAGAAAAACAAACATTCCCCAAATGGATCAGGCCTGCCGGGCAGGCTGTTCGACCGGCTGAACACCGGTCTGGCCGTCCTTGCCGGCCTGATCCTCTTGTTCATGACCTTTTCCATCAGCTCCTCCATCCTGGCCAGGGCCCTGGAAGTCCCCTTCCCGGTCTGGGTGGTCCAGTTCAATGAGTATGGTCTGCTCTGGATGACCTTCCTGGCTACGGCCTGGGTCCTGAAGCGGGACAAGCATGTCAGCATCGACCTCCTGACCGGTAAACTGCCCACCCTCGCCAACAGAACCCTGGCCGTTGTCCAGAACCTTGTCTGCGGGGCGTTCTGTGCTGTCTTGTTCTGGCATAGCCTGTCTGTGACCTGGGATCATTTCCAGAGGGGCATCATCGATGTCAAAGGGGTTGATGTGCCCAAGTACTTGATCCTGGTCGTCATCCCAGTGGGCTTTCTGCTCTTGACCCTGCAGTTTTTCAGGAATGTGTACACCTTCCT
>JAIPER010000308.1 GCA_021737115.1 Desulfohalobiaceae bacterium | reverse complement strand
GAAGACAAGGCGCTGGCTGCCGAGTTCCTTGAGCCACTCAGTGTCCTGGTCCACAAAGTAATAGGTCAGGTAGCCCTTTTGATTGGCCAGGGCCATTTGCATATCCTGGGCCGTAGTGTAGAGGACCATTTCCTTGTCGATCAACACGGACAGGACCTGGTCCATGCGCAGGGTGTACCAGTAGAGGATCGACCCTCCGGCTATGGAAATACAGCCCATGGCCAGAATCAGAGAGACTATTTTTGAGCGCAGGCTCAGACGCGGCAGCAAACGCTCCATTTTAATCCTGAAAGCCGGATAAGGCATTTTTGACCGCTGCTTCACGAATCTTTTCTTCTCTGTTGCGTTTTATCTCCACCGCCTCATGGACCTTGTTCAGCAATTCCTCCTGTTCGCAGGGCTTCATCAGGTAGTCATAGGCCCCGAGCTTCATGCCCTCCACAGCGGATTCCACTGTGGCGTGGCCGGTCAGCATGATCACTTCCACCAGGGGCAGCCTCTTTTTGATCTCCTGAAGGGTTTCCAGCCCATCCATGCCGGGCATCTTGACGTCCAGGATGACCACATCGATATTCCGGTGCTTGCCGAGCACATCCAGAGCTTCTGAACCGCTCAAAGAGACGGCGACTTTCAAGCCCTTCTTGACCAGTCGCTTCTGCATGGTTTCGACAAACCGTTCTTCATCATCGACTAAAAGAATATAGGGATTCATCATATTTCACTCCTTTTGCAAAATGGAATCAGCGTACTGCCCCGCTCTCCAATACTGTTTTGGCGGTCTCCAGGATGCCTTCCGGAAACCCGACCAATTGATACATCCCCAAAAAGCCGACGATCCAGACCACGAGCATGGACAATATCCAGAGGAGAAAGCCGTATTTCAGGAAATCAATAGGTTTGATGGCCCGCTCCCCGGTATCGGGATAGGTGCCCAACCCATAAACGATGGCATTGTTCGGGGTGCCCACGATCAGGAAATGGGCAAAGGAAGTGGCAAAGGCCACGGCCAAGCCGGAAGCCCAGGGCTCGCCCAAATGACCGGACATGATGCCGATGGGAATGACGATGGGACCCAAGAGGGCTGTGGTGCCGGCATCGGACATGAAATTGGTCATCAGCCCGGAAAAGGCGGACAGACCGACCCACAGGCCGAACCCTTCATTCATATGGGCCATGGTCAGAACCTGCATCACTGATTTGGCCAGCCAGAGGGCGGCCCCGCTGTCCTTGAGCAGGGCGCCCAGGGTCAGGGCGCCGCAGTACATGAACCAGGCATCCCAGGACACGCCGTTTAATATCTTCTGCCAGGAGGTGATTCGAAAGACGACCGGGATGAGCATGGCCAGCAGGGCCGGTCCGCCCAGCCCCAGGTCGTGCCCGCCGAATATCCACAACCCCAGAATGAGGATCAGCATGCCCAGGGCCACGTACTCCGCGTACTTCATCCGCCCCATTCTCCTGGTCTCCTCCTTGATGGCCGCAAGCCCCGGGGTCAGATCCCTGTTTCTGATTTTTTTTGAGAAGAAAAAGATCATATACACGGCCACCACCAAACCCAAAATAGGAACCATGGGGAAGCCGTATTTCATCCAGGTGAAGAAATCCATGGGCACGTCGTAACCGCTCCAAAAGCCCATCATGATCACGTTCCGGCCGCCTGCGGCCGGGGAGCCGACTCCGCCGACATTGAGGGCGTAACACAGGGTAAACAGCAGAAACTTGGCCAGGGCAGGGTCGTGCCGGATCTCGCCGCCCGGGCTGTTGGCGGCTACGGCCCCGTAATATACCGCCATCATGACCGGGGTCATGAAGGCGCACATGGCGTGGGCCGATATAAACGAACCTAGGACAGCCATGCTGATGGATAGAACAAAAATGGGCAGGAGAAAACCTCTGGTCCAGCCCAGGATCCAGGTGGCCAATCGCTTGTGCAGACCGACCTCGACCACGACCACGCCCATGGCCAGAACCCCGAGGAGAAACATGGGCGCGTCTCCGGCAAAGGTCTTGCCGATCATTTTCCTGGGCATGAGTTCCAGGAAATAGGCCAGAATGGGCATAAGCAAGCCGGTCAGGCCGATGGGGATGGCTTCGGTGGCAAAAAAAATGACCGCCATGGGAATGATCCCCAAGACGATCATTGTCTTGTCCGCAGCCTCCACTGCATTGTCGGCTACGCCCCAGTCGATCATCTGTTGGGCGAATCCGTTCTCCTTAACCACCTGAATCAGACTTTCCGGGGTCGGGAACACAAAGGCAATCAGGATGAAGATCGCTGTTCCTGTAGACAACCAAAAGTTCTTATTAGACAAAATTCCGCCGCTTTGTGGGTTTTCGGTTTCATGATGCATGACTGTTCCTCCAGTCTTTGTATGGGAAAAGGGGCGCACCTATCTGGTCAGAACCCGATATCGTTCTCGCTTCATCACTATATGCTGCTGGAATACAGGGATCTATTTATCGTCGAAGACTGATCTGGGCGATGAAATGATTTCCTTGACCTTGGCCTGTCTGATCCGCTCTTCCTGCTCGGCCTTTCTCTCATGGGCCGAATCCACCTTGGCCAGCAGGTCCTCGGTCTTGGCCGGCTTGAGGAGGTAGTCATAGGCCCCCAGCTTCATCCCCTCTATGGCGGATTCCACGGTAGCGTGTCCGGTGAGCATGATGACCTCAGTCAGGGGTTTGAGTCTTTTGATCTCCCGCAGGGTCTCGGTCCCGTCCAGGCCGGGCATGGCCACATCCAGAACAACCACATCGAAGTTATACTTTTTGACGATCTCCAAGGCCTCCTCCCCGCTCAGGCAGGCGGTCACCTCATAGTTCCGAATTCTCAACCGCTCTGAAAGCTGGTCCAGGAACTGCTGTTCATCGTCCACTAGAAGCACCCGAATCTTCATTTCTTCCTCCTTGAATAGAATGGGAAAAGAAGAGAATTACAGCTCACAGGACTTGATCTCCTGAGCGATTTCGCTGAACACGTCCACCAGTCGCAGGATGCCGACTATTTCATCGTCCTGGCCGGTGACCAGCAGAGAATGGTGGCGTCCGATGATGAACTGGTTCACCGCTATTTCCAAGGAATCCTCCGCCTTGACGTATTCTCCCTGATCCGGGGTGTACATCAAATCCTTGACCTTGACCCTGGCCGCTTTCTGGCAGAGGGCTTGCAACGGCTTGGCAAAAAGACCGTGGGGTTGGAGCATACCCCGCAAAAAATCAGCGCTGAAGCCGCTGGTGGCCATGGTGGCCATATTGTTGGAGGAGATCAGTTCCTGGTATTTCGGCTCCAGTCCCTTGATCACATCCACCTGGCTGACCTTGCCGATGACCTTGTTCTGGGTGTCGAGAACCAGGATGGCTCGGTGAGGATAGATGCTCTTCTTTCTGACTTCCAGATATTCCTTCTGAGCCCTTTCCAGGGTCAGGACCGCCTCATGCAGTGTTGCTTCCTCAGGTACTGTGGCGTATTCCTCTAAGGGCACCATCAAGTCCCGAACAAATATTTCTTTCATTTTTTCCTCCTGCGGGAAGCAGATTTCTTTTTGGCAAAAAGCTTTGAATACGTTTTATCCTTTTTGCCTTTCAATCCCCCCTGGAAAATGTCTTTGGCCATCTCGAAAGTTCCATGCTCGGCCAGAGCAGCCGCCGCGAAATGGTCCTCGAGTTTCTGCCGAAAGCCCCTTTTTTCTCCGATTCTCCGAGATTGCAGTTTGCGCGTATAGGCTGCTTCGATTTTCGAATCCAGAGCAGTCCAGTCAAACGGATCGGCTATATCATCATATGCCCCGCGTTTCATGGCGGCTATGGAAGCCTGGACATCGTTTTTCCTGACCATGACCAGGATCTGGACCTCTGAATTCAGAGAATGAATCTGCTGAATCGCTTCCAGGCCCTGCCGCTGCTGTTCAGTCAGGTCGACGAAAAGGACGTCGATGTCCTCGGATGCCGCATATTCCAGGACTTCCAAGTTCGTTTGCGCCGTTTTGACCCTGTATCCTTTTTCCTTGAAATGTCCAGCCAGCCGTCCCTGAAAGTCATCGGCAAAGAAGGCGGCCACGATTGAAATCAGCATGTCCAGCTTCCTGTTCTCCGAAGCCTTCAATCTTTCTTCTTTTTGCCCTTCCCGAGAATGTCCCTGGCCGTCTTCTCGTCTCCGGCCTCGGCATATGTCGCCGCCACCATGGGATCTTCCAGTTTTTCCCTGTAGGCCTTCTTGATCAGCTTGGTCAGATGCTCGATGCGGGTCGGTTTCTGAAGATATTCATAGGCGCCGAGTTCTCTGGCCAGACGCTCGTCTTTTTCCGAACCATGACCAGTCAGAACGATCACCTGGACCTGAGGATAGCTCTTCTTCAAGCGCCTCAAGACCTCGATTCCGTCTATGCCCGGCATCCTCAAGTCCAGGACGACCACATCCGGTATCTCGTCCTGGACAACACGCATGGCCTGCTCCCCGTCATAAGCGACTGTGGAACCAAGCTCCCGCATGTTGATCCGCTCGGCCAGGGAATTGACGAATTCCTTTTCATCATCCACCAGAAGTACTTTAATCTGGCTCATTGTCTCCTCCATTCATCGCGATTGTTTTCTACAACCGGGCTATACCGTAGGTAACCGGCACATGCTGCAGGCCAATGTCCTCTAAGAAACCCTGCAGTTGTCCCCTGACAGCTTCGTTTTGCCTTTTTTCCGGACCGAGATACTCCCGGGCGATTTCAGGGGCGTTTGCCTCTGCAAACGTCGCAGCCAGAAGCATGTTCTCGATTTTCTGCAGTATGTTTTTCATTGCAGCCTCCTTTTTGTCTGAATACTTTAATGTAAGAGTTCGGTATATAAAGCAAACACTTCAACATCAGCGGCCTTCAATAAACAATCCCTTTCTGAAATCCAATTATGTAGACCCGGGACTGGATTTCTTTTTGTTTCGTTATTTTTTTCAGCTGACAACACCCTTTGAAGGTAGCCTGAGATCTCTATGTCGTCACTTTGTCGTCCAATCCCGGGTACCATTTCCTTGCATTTTCTGT
>JAIPER010000307.1 GCA_021737115.1 Desulfohalobiaceae bacterium | reverse complement strand
AATTCAGACCCAGAGGCGCAAACCGGATAGCATGGAGTCCAGCTTGAGGACAGGGAGCAGAAAAGAGACCAAAGTGATTGGGTTCATTGAATAATGAAGTCGCCAACCCTGCTGATGCCTTGAAACGGAGCACCTTATGGCCAATATATTAAAAGGAGCAAAAGTGGCTTTCGTCGGCGGAGGCGAGCTTTGCAGGCAAATCATTGATCTGATCCTGAATTTCGATTTCTCAGGGAAAAAGCCCCGAATCGTGGGTGTTGCCGACCATGACCCTCAGGCCGAGGGGATGCAGCTGGCCCGGTCGGCGGGTATTTTTACGACCTCTGACTATCAGGAGCTCTTCAAGGTCAAGGACCTTGAAGTCCTGATCGATCTGGCCAAGGACGACCAACTGGCTGAAGAGATCGATAAGCGCAGACCTCGAGGGGTAAGATTTTTAAACCACTATGAATTCTTCTCACTCTGGGACCTGTTGCAAATAGAGGGGGAAAAGGAAAAGATCTTGGATCAACTCGAGGAGAATGTTGGCTCCTATCAAAACATCCGGGGATTATTTGAAGAATTTTCCAATCATCTCGAGGGAATCGTCATCCGCAGCGCCCATTACTCCCTGGATATCGCCAGGGAGCTGGAAGAAAGCGAAAAGACCATGGCCCAGATCATCCAGGGCAGCACCATACCCACCTTTGTCATCAACAAGGATCATGTGATCACCCATTGGAACAGGGCCCTGGAGAACCTGACCGGATTTCCGGCCGCAGAGATGGTGGGCACAAAAAGACAGTCCATTCCGTTCTGGGAAAAAGAACGGCCGACAATGGCCGACGTCATCCTGGATCAGTACGAAGAAGGCGAACTCTGGCAGTATTATGGAGAGAAGTGGAAAAAATCCGCCTTGATCGATGATGCCTATGAGGCAGAGGTCTTCTTTCCCAATCTGGGGCAAAGCGGCTTGTGGTGCTTCTTTACCGCGGCCCCGATCAAGGCCCATGACGGCAGTCTGATCGGGGCCATCGAGACCCTCTGGGATCGGACCGAAGAAACACGGGCGGAGCAGCAGCGGGAAGAATACACCAACGAGCTGGCCGCCCTCTGTTCTCTGTATACGACCCTGAGCGCGCCGCTGCCTCTTCATGAAAGGCTTCAGGCCACCCTCAAGGATATCCAGCGGCTTTGGGTGACCGAGAGCGGCTGCCTGTTCTTAAAAGGGGAAAACGGAGGGTATCAACTCGAGCATTACCTGGGCCGAAAAGAGCTGTGCCAGACCGGGGACAGCCTGGATTCACAGGAAAGGCTCCTGCAGGTCCTAAATGAGGGCGATGTCCTGATCAATAACCGGCTTTTTAGCGAGGGCGCAGGCGAGTTCGCCTTCCTGGCCGAGAAAGGGTTGGGATCCGTGGTCTACGTCCCGCTCAAATCCAGGTTTTCCGAGTGCATCGGTGTCCTGCGCCTGGGGAGCAAAGAGCCGGACTATTTCGTCCAGGAGAAAAAGAATATCCTGGAACTGTTGGGGAACAGGATCGGGGTCACGGTGGAAAACTTCATGCTCCAGGAGCAGTACATCAAGTCTGAAGAGAAGTATCGCTCCCTGTTCAACAACGATCCCAATCCCATCTTTATCCTTGACAGCAAGAGCTTCGAGATCCTGGATTGCAACAAACGGGTCCGGGAACATTACGGGTATCTGAAAGAGGACCTTTCAGGGGTCTCTTTTCTCAGGCTGAGCAGCGGGGAGGATCAGGAACTCATCCAGGGTTTAAAGGGTCTATCTCCGGAACAATCGGTTCTTTTTTCCAAGAAACGACATTACCGGAAAAACGGACAGGCCTTTTATGTGAATATCAATGTCAGTCGGGCCAAATACGGAGAGCTGGACGTCTTGATCGCCTCGACAACCGATATCACCGAGAGTGTGGAAAAGGACGCCCAGCTTATTCAGGCCAGTAAAATGACCACCCTGGGGACCATGGTGGCTGGTATGGCCCATGAGATCAGCCAGCCCTTGAACGTGATTCAGGTCTGTTCGGATTTTTTCGCAAAGATGCTCAAGCAGGGGCAGAAGATCGGAGATGAGGACCTGTGGGCCATTTCCCAGGATATCAGCGAGAATGTCCAGCGCGCGGCCGGGATCATCAAACACATGCGTGATTTTTCCAGACAGTCAGAAGTGGTCAAGAGCGAAATCAATATCAACGAACCTATCAGGGATGTCTTTAAAATACTCGGCCATCAGCTGAAGGTGCACGGGGTCGGGCTAGAGCTGGATCTTGACCCGGATATTCCCCATATCCTGGCTGAGCACAACCGCCTGGAGCAGGTTTTCGTCAATCTGGTGAACAACGCCCTGGACGCCATGGATGAGAAGAAGACGCGGGAGGAAAGGGGGCAAAGGGAAAAGGTTTTGACAATAACCTCTTTTATGGAGAAGAATGAGGTCGTGGTCAGGGTCTCGGACACCGGGATCGGCATGCCAAAGGAGATTGTGGACAAGATATTCGAACCCTTTTTTACCACCAAGGAAGTGGGCAGGGGCACGGGTCTGGGGGTCAGCATCAGCTACGGCATTGTCCAGGATTATCAGGGTACGATTGAGGTCGACAGTGAACCGGGCAAAGGCACGACTTTTGAACTGAGGTTTCCGGCTCTGGACTGACCGGGTCACAGACGGGGCGTCCTGTGAAAAGGGGCAAGGGGGCGGCTGCTCATGACCTATTCCGACGGCGCCCCGAGCCAGGCAAAAATGTCGTCACTTGGAAACGAAATCCGATGTACAAGATATTACTGGTCGAAGATGAGGAAGCGATTGTCAGGGTCCTGGCCAGGACCCTGAAATACGACGGCTATGATGTGGTCACAGCCGGCAATGGTCTGGAAGGTCTGGAGGTCTTTGAGCGGGAACAGCCGGACATAGTGCTCACAGATATTAAGATGCCGGTCATGGACGGCCTGGTGCTCTTGAAGAAGATCAAGGAAAGAAGCCCTGAGACCGAAGTGATCATCATCACCGGCCACGGGGACATGGACTCTTCCATCGAGGCCCTGCAGCACGATGCCTCTGATTTCATCAACAAGCCGGTGGTGGACGAAGCTTTGAGCATCGCCTTGAAAAGGGCCGAGGGGAAGATAGAGATTCGAAAGAAACTGCGGGAGTACACCACCAACCTGGAAGAAAAAATTTCTGAAGCCACCAGGGAAATACAAAGAAAGTCCTCTTTTCAGAGCAAGTTGATCAAGAGCTCCAATGACGGCATCGTGGCCACGGATAAAGACTTGAGGATCGTTACCTTTAATCCGGAAGCGGAGAGGATATTTAAGAGGCCCCGGGAAGAGGTCGTCTCCAAGTTGAAGCTTGACGAGCTCATCCCTCAGGAACTGGCCTCGGCAGTCGAGGAAGCAGTCAGCCGGAAGTCCGGCTGGGATATCCCCTGGAAGGAGAGCCTCGTCGTGGACAAGGAAGGCCGCCGGGTGCCGGTTCGTTTCTCCGGTTCCGTCCTCTATGAAGACGGCCGGGTCGTGGGCAGCGTGGCCTTTTTTCAGGATCTGCGGGAACTAAAAAAACTGGAGCAGGAACTCATCCGCTCGGAAAGGCTGGCGGCCATTGGCCAGACCATTGCCGGGGTGGCCCATGGAGTCAAGAATATCCTGCACGGTTTCAAGGGGGGAAGCTATCTTGTTGAGATCGGGCTGGAAAAACATGATTTCAAGAAGTTGAACCAAGGCTGGCAAATGGTCAAGCGGAATATCGATCGGACCTCCGAACTGGTCATGGACCTTTTGTCCTATTCAAAAGAACGGGTCCCGGATTATAAGGAGTGCGCCCCCAACGAGATAGTCAGGGAGGTCTGTGAACTCTTCACCCCCACCGCCAGGGAGAACGGAATTGCGATCGAACAGGATCTGGACCCCAGCCTGGGGGAGGTGGTCCTTGATCCGCAGACCCTCCACCGTTCGCTTTCCAATCTGTTGTCCAACGGGCTGGACGCCTGCATCCTGGATGACGACCAGGGCAAGTCCTTCCAGGTCCTGGTGCGGACCAGAGTGGAAGAGGAGAAGTGGCTCAGGCTGGAGGTCAGCGATAATGGCAGCGGGATGAGTCAGGAGGTCCGGAATACCCTTTTTGACTCATTCTTCAGTACAAAAGGGGCAAAGGGCACGGGGCTCGGCCTGCTGGTCACCCGGAAGCTCATCGAGGAGCATCAGGGCCGGATCGAAGTCGAATCCACACCTGGTCAGGGCTCGAAATTCATCGTTTGGCTACCCTTTATGATTGCAAACAGGAAATAAAGACGGAAAATATTAATTACTGCAAATATTAATTACCGCAGCGTTCAAAGAGAGGGCTGGTATGAAGGAAAAGATACTGGTGGTGGACGACGACCCGGATGTCATGCTCTTTAACCGGACGGTCGTCGAAGAAGAGGGGTATCTCCCCCTGACTGCCTCAAATGGCGAAGAAGGGCTGGCCCTGCTGAAAAATGAGAGCCCGGACATGGTGATTCTCGATGTACTCATGCCGAAACAGAGCGGTATCAAGATGTACAGGGCGGTCAAGACCAGGGAGAGCTGGAAGCATATTCCGATCATCATCCTGTCCGGGATATCCAAACGCTCTTTTTTGAAGTCCCAGGAAGTCTTGACCGAATTCGGCGAACAGCCGGTGCCTGAACCGGAACTCTATCTGGAAAAACCGGTCGAGGCCGAAGAACTGGCCGCGGCCATCAGAGAGGTTCTGGAGAAATCCAGGGCCACCTGAAAAACAGTTCCTGGACAAGGGAAATGAAGATGGGGTTATAAAAATTATTGTTTGTCACCCAATTCGAGGATCTCCGTTTCGATACCCTGCAGCTGTTTTTGGAACTTCGCCGGGCCCATCTGGAGCACATCGTCTTTCTCAACGTGATCCAGCGGGACAAGGTGGCCCTGCAGCGGGGCGTGGGCTATAAAAAGGACGAGGAAGTCAAGTTGCGGGAAATGGCCAATATCCGCTTTATCGACTGGGCGGAAAACCTGTTCGAGCAGGGAATGGAGGTCGGGGTCTATATC
>JAIPER010000306.1 GCA_021737115.1 Desulfohalobiaceae bacterium | reverse complement strand
ACCCTCCTATAGAATTTTGGATTTTCGATTGTTAAGACAAAGAATAAGAGCTGGTTATCTGGCATAAATCCAAAAACTTTTTCTTAAAGCCTATCCAGACCAAGAGATGGACCATGTATGTGGCCGGCTCCATATCCACTTCCTGTGTCCCTTTTTCTGGATTCCGGCCTCCGCCGGAACGGAATGACGGAATTGACCCTGAGAACGCGACAAGATTGTTTTTTTCCTCATTTCCAGTCCTTCAACCCATAAGTACGTTTTTTGAGCCTGGCCAGGAGTTGCCTAAAGGATTCGGCTCTGCTACTGCTCCCTTGGCCAGGCCCGGCTGTTGATCATTATTTTTTTTGGAAACGATCTTTTAATTGCAAGGACCCCTGTCAAAGCCATGAAAGCGCCCCCTTTCCTGACCCCAGCCAACAAACGGATGTACCTCTTCCTTCTTGTTCTGACTATAGCCGTCTTTATCGGGTTTCAGGGCTGGCGGACCCTGTTCAACAACTTTGCCGTAGAAAAGGCCTTCATCGGCGGGCATGAGGTCGGAATAATCCAGGGGATTCGGGAGGTCCCCGGTTTCCTGGCCCTCCTGGTCATCTACCTCCTGTTTGTATTCAAGGAACATACCCTGGCCGCGCTTTCGGTCCTGGTCATGGGGCTCGGTGTCGGGTTGACCGGGTTTTTTCCCTGGTTTTCCGGACTCGTGATCACCACCCTGCTCATGTCCTTCGGGTTTCACTACTTCGAGACCCTGAACCAATCCCTGACCCTGCAGTACTTCACCATCCATCAGGCGCCCCTGGTCTTCGGCCGTCTGCGCTCCATGGCCGCCATCACCAGCATCTCGGTCGGCCTCGGGATTTTGGGCCTTTCCGCCTGGCTCGATTACCGGGCCTTGTATGTCCTTCTGGCCGGACTGACCCTGGCCGGGGGCTTGTGGTGTCTGTGGCAGGACCCTGCGGATAAGGACCTGCCCCTGCAGAAGAAGGAGATGATCTTCAGAAAACAGTACTGGCTCTTCTACCTGCTCACTTTCTTCGCCGGGGCCAGACGGCAGATCTTCGTCGCCTTTGCCGTTTTTTTGCTGGTCAAAAAATTTGGTTTCTCCATTCAGGCCGTGACCGTCCTCTTTGTCTTCAATCAGGCCGTCAACATCTTTGCCGGCCCCCTGGTGGGCCGGGCCATCAATCGCTTCGGCGAACGCCGGGTGCTCAGTCTGGAGTATCTGGTCCTGATCTGGGTCTTTTTGACCTATGCCTATGCCCAAAGCGCCTGGCTGGTGGTCTTCATGTACATCCTCGACCACATTGTCTTCAACTGCTCCATGGCCATTCGGACCTACTTCCAGAAGATCGCCGCTCCCGGGGATATTGCCCCGAGCATGGCCGTGGGTTTCACCATAAACCATATCGCCGCGGTCGTTCTGCCGGTTCTGGGAGGACTTCTCTGGCTGTTCGACTACCGGTTCGTGTTCCTCAGCGGGGTCCTCTTGAGCCTCTGCTCCCTGGCCCTGGTCCAGGCCATTCCGCGCAAGGCCGCAGAGCCTGCCAATAGCCGCGGTTAAACGGATCCGCAGTCTGTTACCCCCTCTTGGCGGATCGGTCTCCGGCCACGGAAGTTGCGGCATGAGCCGGACAATCCTTGGAAGGGGTTTGACTCCGTACCAAGGTGTCGGTAGTATCCGGAAAACGAGTCAGCAGCTACTCAGGCGAGACGTCGGGAAGAGACTGCGGTTTGATTCCTCTTTTGTCCTGTGAGTGTCTGCCCCGCCCTTTTTGCATCACTCCGGTTTGTATTCGCTGAAGGGTTCAAGAGATTCGGATACAGACAGGGCCAAATCCATGTTTTCGGGGATACCAATGGGATACACCTTGGACGAATGCCATCGCTGCAATCAAACCCTGATCATCAGAGAGTGGGTCGAGAGGCTCGACCGGCTGTATCAGCGGAAAAGGTCTCAGGAAGAACTCATCCAGACCTGCTCCGAGGCCTTTGAAGCCAATTACCGCCTCATCGCCCACGAAGATTACGGTCCTATCGATCACTTTATCAACAAGATAACCAGAATGCGTCTCGGGGCAGGGTTTCTGCTCTCAGACGTCCAGAAGGCCTTTGAACAGTACCGAATCATCATCATTCCTATTTTGGCCCGGGAGGGCAATCCCGAGGAACTCCTGGAAAACATCCAGAAGATCAACCGCTGTCTGTCTTACACCATCCACCGCTTCAGCGATCACTTCCAGAACATGCATGAAAAAATGATCCTGGAACACAACCGCAGGCTGGAGGAGGAGGTCCGGGCCAGGACTGCGGCCTTGCGGGAATCGGAACTCAAGTACCGGACCCTGGTGGAAGAGATTATCGACGGCTACTTCGTGGTCCAGGACGCGAAGATCGTCTTTGCCAACCAGGCCTTTTGCGAGATGCACGGTTCAAGCCTGGCAGAAATCGTCGGAGAACAATACTCCAGTTTCGTGGCTCCGGAAGACAGGCCCAGAGTCATTGAAAGCCACAGCCAGAGCTTCGATCAGAGGACCAGCCCCAGATCTTTTGAATATCAAAGACTGTGCAGGGACGGTCGCAAGTTTCCCACGGAAATACTAGCCAGGGCGGCCCGTTATGAAGGCAGGCTTGCCCTGATCGGCATCTGCCGGGACATCACCGAACGGATCCAAATGGAGGACAAGGTCCGGGAAGCCGAGCGCATGGCCTACATCGGCCAGTTGACCACCTCTTTGTCCCACGAGCTGCGCAATCCGCTGTCCAGTGTGAAGATGAACCTGCAGATACTCAAAAAAAACGACAAGATCCAGGGCAACGATCAACGACGGGTCGATATTTCGGTCCGGGAGGTCGGTCGTCTGGAGCATATCCTCAAAGAGCTTCTGGATTTTGCAAAACCGGTGCGCTTCAGCTTCGGTCCGGTGGATATCAAGGCGGTCCTCGACTCCTGCCTCGAAGCGGTGGACATGAAGCTCAGCGAAAAGGGACTTTACCTGCAGCAGGAAATTGCCAACGAACTGCCGCTGATTTTTGCCGACAGGGAAAAACTGGAGCAGGTCTTCATGAATTTGCTCCTAAACGCCATCGAAGCCTGCAGTCAACAGCAACAGATTTGGATCAGTTCGAAGAAGCGGCTTGATGGACAACAGGCCTGGATCGACATCAGCGTTATCGACAGCGGGACAGGGATAGCGGAGAGCTTGAAGAACAGTCTTTTCGAACCCTTTGTGACCAGCAAGAGCAAAGGGACCGGTCTGGGGCTGAGCAATGTCAAGCAGATCGTCGAGGCCCACGGCGGGGTAGTCAGAGCCGAGAACCTCAAGCCGTGCGGGGCTTCGTTTACGGTAACGCTTCCGCAAGGATAATACTCATGGCACGGATATTGATCATCGACGACGACCAGTCCATCCTGGAATCCCTGGAAATGTACTTTGTCGAAAAGGGGCATACCATTGGTAAGGCCGCAACAGGCAGGGTCGGGCTTGAACTGTTTCGCCGGCAGAAGCCGGATATCGTGATCCTGGATATCAGGCTGCCGGATGAAAGCGGCATGGAGCTCCTGAAGCAGATGCAAGACCTTGATCCTATCAGCAAAGTCATCATGATCACCGCCTTCCAGGACATGAAATCCATAATCGACTCCATGAAGGAGGGGGCCTACGACTACATCCAGAAGCCTCTTGATATCGATGAAGTGGAGCGGGTGGTCAATCAGGCCCTCCAGGTTCTGGAAGTGGACCGGGAGACCGCCGGTTACGAAGAAATCGGGCCAATGGCCGATCAGGACGTCATCGTGGGCGCAAGCGACAAGATGCGCCAGATCTTCAAGATGATCGGCCTGCTCTGCCGGAACACGACCACGGTCCTCATCCAGGGTGAGACAGGTACCGGCAAGGAACTAGTGGCCCGGAGCATTCATCTGAACAGCCCCTATCACGGCGAACCGTTCGTGGTCCTGGATTGCTCCTCGATTGTAGAGACCCTGATCGAAAGCGAACTCTTCGGGCATGAGAAGGGGGCCTTTACCGGGGCCGGCCAGGCCAAACCCGGAAAAATCGAGCTGGCCGGAAGGGGCACACTCTTTCTGGACGAGATCGGGGAACTGCCCTTGAGTCTGCAAAGCAAGTTTCTGGGATTTCTGCAACGACGGGAATACATGCGCATCGGCGGACAAACGACCCTGCAGTCCAACTGCCGCATCATCGCCGCCACCAACAGGGATCTCTCCGGCCTGGTCCAGAAAGGGCAGTTCAAGGAAGACCTCTATTACCGCCTGCGAGTGGTCACCCTGGACATGCCCCCCTTGCGGGAGCGGGTCTCCGACATCCCCGAACTGGTCAACCATTTTCTGCAGAAGATAACCGCCGAGTTCGGCAGCGGACCGATAAAACTCCAGAAAGGGGTTCTGGAGCGGCTCACGGCCCATTCCTGGGTCGGAAACGTCAGAGAGTTGGAGAATGTCCTCGTGGAAGCCGCGGTCAGGGCCCAGGGAAAAGTCATCCTCCTGGAGGAGATCGACAGGATCCTGGTCTCGAAGCGCGGAAAAGCAGAAGAGGAACCCGGCGACCATTCCCTGCCCCGGGTTGAAAAGAAACACATCGAGAACATCCTGGCCTCAGTCGAGGGCAATCGAACCAGGGCTGCCCGCATCCTCGGGATTTCCCTGCCCACCCTGCGCAGCAAGATCCAGAAATACCGCATCGTTTCAGACTGAACCCGGTCAAGACCGCCTGAAAGATATTTTCTAGCCTGAAAGTTTCTTTCAGGCCG
The DNA here is from genome assembly GCA_021737115.1 of Desulfohalobiaceae bacterium. Classification (GTDB taxonomy): domain Bacteria; phylum Desulfobacterota; class Desulfovibrionia; order Desulfovibrionales; family Desulfothermaceae; genus JAABTT01. The sequence continues at coordinate 278 of JAIPER010000306.1, read as the reverse complement.
GGCCAAAAACTCCCTTCGGTTTCACGCCTTCCAGCATCCTTCATTTTCCCTTGCCTGGCAGTATCTTGTATAAATTTCCTCCTGCAGTCAGCCAGGCTGCACTTGGCTGGCACAGGCCTTGCATTGCCTAAATTTACGACCAAGCACTATACCCTTTAAGAAAAAGTTTTTGGATTTATCCCAGATAACCAGCTCTAATTCTTTGTCTTAACAATCGAAAATCCAAAATCTAAAATCTAAAATCCTAGAGAAGGAGGTATTTCGATGTACAGCGATTC
>JAIPER010000305.1 GCA_021737115.1 Desulfohalobiaceae bacterium | reverse complement strand
ACTTAAATTTTATCCGCGATCGACTTCCCGTAATCCTGGGCCATCTTTTGCCCGCCTCCCAGGGAGCTCGACTTGAGCTGCAGATGGGATGGGACCATGTTCATGCGAAAGATGTTTACCATGGTCTGAAAGATTCGGCCAGGGGCTTCCCCGCTCCAGCCGTAGGCCCCGAAGGATCCCCCGGCTTTGCCTTCCAGGCCTGCCTTTTCAGTCAAAAACAAGACCTGTTTCATTCCCTGAAGCATGTCGCCATGGTAGGTGGCCGATCCAAACACATACCCGTCATATCCCTCAAGATCAGCTTCGGTTTTGATTTCTCCTGTCTTGACGACCCTGGCCTCATGTCCGGCCATGCGGACGCCTTCGGCAATGAATTCTCCTATTTTTTGGGTCTGCCCCGCTCTGGTGGCGCAGACAACGAGCACTTTGGCCATATTGCTCCTCCATTGTATATACTTCAGAGCTCTTTCCCGTGAGCTGAAGTTTGTAAAGTTTGATTAGAGATTTCGTACTCTGCTGTAACATACCGGCCGCTTTGACCGACCCTCCCCTGTCCCCTCCCTGGCCAGGGAGGGGAACTATAATGCATAATATTTTAGAATGATATGTAAGAGCATGGATAGTTCCCAATGATTTGACTTGAAGTTTCATACCAGCACTGCCAGAGGCAGGGCTCATATGAAACTTGATTTTTCTTTGTCCGTCACCCCGGCGGAGGCCGGGGTCCAGCTCTTACTTTTTCAGACTGGATTCCGGCCTTCGCCGGAATGACGGAGGGGGTGACTCAAAGTTTCTTTTTTGATCAAACTGGGCGTCTGCGGCCAGAGGCAGGGCTGACACCTGAAACCTGGGGAATGTCCAACCTTGGAGTCAAAGCAATCATTTTAAGCAGTTAACTCTCATAATTGGTAAGGGTGTACAAAGTCTGTACTTAAGCTCGTCACTCCTGCCCGGCTGCCGGGGGCACAAAGGTACGCTGGCCGAGTTCCTTGTCCAGCATGAACAAGCCCCCGCTTGCCTGGTCCATGAGTTTCAGCTTGTTCAAGATCTGGCCGGCGGTGTCTTCCTCTTCCACCTGCTCGCCCACAAACCACTGCAGGAAATTGTTGGTGGCGTGGTCTTTTTCTTCGATGGCCAGATCCACGAGCTTGTTGATCAGGCTGGTGACATGTTTCTCATGGTCCAGGGTGGCCTGGAAGACATCCACCACCGAGGCCCATTCCGTTGGCGGTTGTTCGATGGCCCCGAGCAGGACCCGCCCGCCCCGGTCATTGACAAAATTGAAGAACTTCATGGCGTGAAACAGCTCTTCCTGGGCCTGGGCCTTCATCCAGGCAGAAAAGCCGGGCAGTCCCTGGTCCTCGAAATAGGCGGCCATGGACAGGTAGAGATAGGCGGAATAGGTTTCGGCGGTGATCTGATCATTCAAGGACTTCTGCATGTTTTGGGTGAGCATGTTCTCCTCCTTTATCAAAAATTTGAAGCAAACTTTTGATATAATGGGTTTATTTTTTATAACAAAAAAGTGAGACGTATTTGAGACATGTGTCAAGATCCATAATAGCCATAATGCTTATTTATTTTAATAAGATAGCAAAATTGATCCATCTGGTCAGGCATTTTAAATGCCTGACCAGATGGATCAATTTTGCTTTAGGATGATCCTGGCGTCGGCAATGACCGCCCGTTCCGGGGTACAGATCACCGGGTTCAGATCGATGGATTCGATGTCCTTCAGGTCCATCACCAGATTGGAAAATCTGACAAGCATCTGGGTCAGGTATGCAAAATTAATGCCGGTGCCGCCTCTGAAACCGGACAGGAGCGCTTTTCCTTTCAGATCATCGAACATGAATCCGACGTCGGCTTCAGTCAACGGGGCCATTCTGAGAACGGTGTCCTGGTAAATCTCCACCCCGGTCCCCCCGATTCCCAAAAGGACCACCGGTCCGAATTGGAAGTCGGTCTTGGAGCCGATGATCAGCTCCGTTGTTCCGGAAATCATCTCTTCCACCAGAACCCCTTCAAAGCCTTGGTATTCACTGAAGCGATGAAAGGTTTCCCGCAGCAGCTGAAGGTTGTCGATCCCCAGAACCACGCCTTTGGATTCAGTCTTGTGCATTATCTGCGACGATACGATTTTCATGACCAGGGGGTAGCCCTGCTCTTGGGCAAAGGCTTCGGCCCGGGAGAGGCTGGAGGTCCAGATGAATCCGGGCAGGGAAAAGTTCCAGGAAGAAAGCAGCTCCTTGGCTTCGGGTTCGAGGACCCAGCCTCGCTTTCTGCTTTGTTCAATGATGTTTCTGGTCTTGGTATTCAGCATTTTCTGCACCTTTTCAGGGCTTCGAGCATTTGGACGCTTCCTTCGAGGGTTGACGAAACAGGGACATTGTACAGTTCGAAGCCCTCGACGATGATCCTGTATTTTTCTTCTTTGGGCACATAGGCGACCATTGGTTTGTCGTTTCGCTGCTGGATAAGGCTGAGCTTGGCCCCGATATCCGGACTGGTCCCGGGAGAATAGGGCAAGAGGAGAACCAGAATCGAGTCCACTTCCTGGCAGCGGCTGAGGATGTCGGCCGCGGCCAGGAAATCGCTGTCGATGGAACTTCCGGTCAGATCAACCGGGTTTTGCAGGGAGGCGATCCCTTGAATGGCGGGGTTCAGCCTTTCCCGGAGGGTCTCTCTGGTCTCTTCCAGGAGCCGGGGAACTTCCAGGCCATGGGCGATACAGGTGTCCACCGCCAAGACCCCGTGGCCGCCGCTGAGGCTGATGATCCCGACCCTGCCCTGGATGCTCCGCTGATCGAAGCAGCTCAATGATTCGCAGAAGGCGGTCAACTCGAGTTCATTCCTGGCCTCGGCAATGGAGTACTGTTTCATGATCTCGGAAAAAACCTGGTAATCACCGGCCATGGAGGCGGTATGGCTGGAGGCGGCCGCTACCCCGCCTGCGCTTTTTCCTGCTTTCAAGACCACTTTGGGTTTCGGGCTGGCCTGCGCGGCCTGGACAAAATGCCGGCCTTCATTTTCAGCGAAACCTTCTATGTAAAAGGCAATGACCCGGGTGGCCGGGTCCTGGTCAAAGTACTTCAAAAGATCGATCTCCCGGATCAGGGCCTTGTTGCCGATGCTCACCCCGGCGGACATTCCGATGCCCTCGCCCGCGAATTTGAGCATCTGATCCACCAGGATCCCGCCGCTCTGGCTGATGAAGGCCAGATTGCCCAACTCCGGCCTGATGATCCGTTCGCTTGGCAGAAACAGGGTGTCGAATTTTGTGGGGCAGTGTATCCCCAGGCAGTTCGGTCCGATGAAAGGAAAAGAAGCCTCCCGGGCCATGTCGGTGATCCTTTCCTGCAGTCTGTGATTGCCGACTTCGGCGAAACCTCCGGAGATGATCACCGCAGCCCCCACTTCGTTTAAGAGGCAGTCATCCAAGACCGTCTCCACGATTTCCGCTCTGGTGGCGATCACGGCCAGATCGATCCCGACCGGAATCTCGGACAGGGACGGGTAGAGGGGCACTCTCTGCAGAGATCCGCCTCCGGGATTGAGGGCAAAGGTCTGAACCGGATAGCGCAGGTTGTTTTTGTTGAAGATCACGTTGGCCGGGTGGGTGTCGTTGTTCCGGGAGACGCCGAAGACGGCCATTGTCCTGGGTTTGAAGAGCGGGGTGAGATCCATACTATGAAAACCTCAATTTATGACGACCGTAAGTATAAATGACATCTGCATCGTCAAGAATAGTAGGTATCTTCAAATAGTCAAGACCGGAATGAGCCGAAGCAGAATAGCGGTCCCTCAGTGTTGACTTTTTCCTGTCCAGCTTCTAACCTGGATATCCCGGAATCGTTTGAGAAATAGGGATTTTGCGGTTGAACCAGGAGAAAAACGAGCTATGACATCCCACACGAAACAAGGCCTGCTGCTGCTCGCAGCCGGAGTCCAGGGTGCCATTGGGTCGACCCTGGCCGTTGCCGCGGCCGCCCTGAATCACACTCCTGAGCTCATTCTGCCCTATCTGATGACCGCGGACTCCTTTCCGTCACTGGGGCCTCGGTTTCACTGCCGCCTGGCGGGCTGGGATCTCGACCCGGCCCCCTGGCAGGCATGCCTGGAGCAGCACGGTGTCCTGGAGAAGGGGCTGTGGGTCCCCTATGCAGATGTCCTCGATGCATTTCCGGTCCGCCCGGCGGTGGATAGCGGGCAAAGCCTCGAGGATCAGGTGCAATCCCTGAAAAAGGACATCACGACCTGGAAGACGGAGTATCCAGGACTCGATCCGGTCTTCGTCAACCTGCTGCCGGCCGGGGTATGTCACGATCTGGCCCGGTTTTCCAGCCAAAAGGAGCTGTACGCAGCCAAAGCCGGCGGCTCGCTGCCTGATCTGGCCTATGTCCTGGCCGCCTTGGAATCAAAGATCCCTGTGATCAACTTCACCCCGAACGAGGTCGAAATACCGGCTGTGCTGGAGGCGGCAAAGACCCAGCAGGTCCCCCTGGCCGGCCGGGACGGAAAAACGGGCCAGACCTATTTCAAGATCGTGCTGGCCTCGGCCTTTCGGGCCAGAAATCTGCCGGTCAACGGCTGGTACAGCCTGAACATCCTGGGCAACAGGGACGGAGCCAACCTGATGGATCCGGATCACGCGGCCTGCAAGCTGTCCAACAAGACCGACGTCCTGGAGAATGTACTCGGGTACCAGCCCGGCCGGGAGGCCTTCGGCCGATCCACGCACAAGGTGCGCATAGACTACTATCCCCCAAGGGGGGATGCCAAGGAGGCCTGGGACGTCATTGATTTCGAGGGCATCTTCGGCCTGCCCATGAGCCTGCGCATGAACCTGCAGGGACGCGATTCCATTCTGGCCGCCCCCATGGTCCTGGATCTGGCCAGGTGGATGTGCGTCCTGCAACAGGCCGGCCGGAGCGGTCTGATTACCGAACTGGCCCTGTACTTCAAAAAGACCTTCGGTCAGACGACCCCCGCAGACTTCGCCGGGCAGATCGACCTGCTCAAAGAACTGGAGCGATCCTGCGGCGCAAGCCAG
>JAIPER010000304.1 GCA_021737115.1 Desulfohalobiaceae bacterium | reverse complement strand
GCCCTGCTCCGGGCCAGGATCTGGATCATCGAGGGCCTCGACCTCTCCTCTGTCCAACCCGGGGACTACGATCTCATCTGTCTTCCCCTGTCTATAGCCGGAGCCGACGGGGCACCGGCCCGGGCGATCATCAGGCCGGCGGCTCCATCGACCTCCCCTCTTTAGAACATTACCTGACCGCCTGTCCGGCCCTGTCCAGCCAGGTCTTCCACTTCTCTACAGGGTCTTGAGGTAGGCGATAATCCGGTCTTTTTCCTGCTCGGTCAGGCTCTCTGCAAAGGACGGCATATTCTCATAGGGGTCTTTAAGCTGCTTCCTGACATTTTCTTCACTGACCGGACGGCCGCTGACCGGGAGCTTCTCTCTGTCGAACAGCCCCTTCAGGCCGGGACCGACCTTGGTGCGGGTGGACTCGGCGGCATGGCAGTCTGAGCACCCTTTTTCCCTGAACAGCTCGGCCCCTAACAGCGCCTGCCTCCCCTGTTCCGATCGGGGTGGGTTTATGGTATTGCGCAGGACTCCAAAGACAACGGCCACCACGACGAAAAGTGCGGCCAGGACAATGGTCGTTCGATGCAGGGTGGTCTCTCGCATGATTTTCCTTAATCCAGAAATGAAAAGATTTCCCGGCGGATTCGCTTGTCCGGGATCCCCATATTACGGAGCGTCCTGATGAGCCCCAGGGCCATCTTCTGCGGACCGCAGACATAGAAGGTTTTTCCGGTAGGAGAAACGGCCGAAAGGGCCGTGGACTGCGGCAGTGTCGCCGGGTCTGGTTTGGCCGATGGTTGCGGTGAAATCACCCGAAGCCTTGATGGTCGAGCTGAGGTAGTCTTTCTGAGCCGGACTGGAAGAGATGGTCCAGTGATGCTCTTCCACCGGAAGGGAGGGATCACGGAAAAATGTCAGAAAATGGAACTGTCCGGGGTAATATTCGCCTATACTTTGGCCTTCGGGCGGGACAAGCTTCACGGTCCAGACATCTTCCGCCTCCTGAACGCAACTCTCGACCCGGTATGGCCGCCTGCGCTGCCGGCTCGGCCTGAGGAAGCGGTGCTGGACGAACATGACGCCGGCCAAGAGGAACATGCCTCCCCAGATACCCTGCATGGCCGCAAGCTCAAGATCGTCTCCGATAAACCAGGAGTGCAGCAGGATGAGGACCAGAATGGCCGGGGCCAGCAGATCGTGCCCCAGGCGCCATTTTTCAAAACCAAGCTTGATCCTGCTCTGAAAGATGCCGGCCAGGACATTGACGATCAACAGCAGCAGGACCACCTTGCCAGCCCAGATGGGCCAGGGCAGGTCCAGACCGATGAGCAACTTCCAGCCGGGACCGCCGTACGCGATCAAAAGCGGATGAAGGAGCAGCAGGCCGGCCGCGGTCAGGGCCATTGTCTTGTGGAAACGGATGAGGATGTCGAACCCGAAGGCCCGCTCGATCCACTTGACCCGTGCAGCCAGCAGAAACTGCAGGCAGAGGATCATGAACCCGATAAGGGCGAAATTGCGGCCCACATCGGTCACGATCCCCTCCCCCTCTTCGCCCAGCCAGGCCACCAGCCAGACCGGAAGGGTCACAATCAGGACATAGAGTACGATTCTGCTCAATCCCATTGCCATGGACATCTCGTATGTTATACTGATCCAATTTTGGTTTTTACAACAAAGACTGGCGACCCCAAGGGTCCAGGCCCAAATTTCACAAAAAGCTAAGTTGGATCAGTATACTTCATTTGTTTTCGCTGACTCGTCTGCACTCGCATTTGAAGTTTAGACCCCGGAAAGGATGTCTTCCAGCATCTTGATATCGACCGGTTTCTTCAGATAGGCATTGAAACCGCAACGCAGACAGGAGTCGATCCTGTCCTGGAGGGCATGGGCCGACAGGGCGATAACCGGGATATTCGCATCTACCCCTGGCGGCGGCTCTTTGCGAATGACCTGTATGGCTTCGTCGCCGTTCATCTCCGGCATGCAAATGTCCATGAGCACCAGATCGAACGTTCCTGCCGCCAGCTTCTCGATGGCCTCCCGGCCGTTTCTGGCCAGTTCGGCGCTGTGCCCCAGGCTCTCGAGCAAATCCATGATGTAGATCTGATTCAACTGATTATCCTCTGCAACCAGGATTCGACGAGGCCTTCCCCGGGGCCGCTCTTCCACGGGAGCTCCCGGTTCGCGGCAGGATGTCTCCGCGGGATCGAAAGGCAGCCTGAAACTGAAAGTGCTGCCCAGACCCTCTCGGCTTTCCGCCTGCAGCTCCCCGCCCATGAGCTCCACCAGTCGCTTGGAGACGGCCAGCCCGAGACCGGTGCCCCCGTATTTGGCGTGGGCGGAAAGCCCTGCCTGCTCGAAGCTCTGGAAAATCATTCCCAGTCGCTCCCCGGAGATCCCGATACCGCTGTCCTGGACCTGAAAGCTGATTGGGATCTTCTCGTCTCCTGTCCCTGCAACCCTCTCCACATTGATATCCACCCGGCCCTGCTCGGTGAATTTGACGGCGTTGTCCACCAGATTGACGAGTACCTGCCGCAGGTGCCCGCCATCGCCTGACAGGCTGTCCGGTACATCCCGCCCGATCGTGTATTGCAGACCGATACCCTTGTCACGGGCTTTGTCCAGATAGGGATCCACACAGGAATCAAGGATTTCGTGCAGACACAGGGGCCGGATATCAGATTCCTGATTGCCGGCCTCTATCCTGGTGAGATCCAGGAGGTCGTTGATCAGATCCAGCAGGCGGCCGGCCGAACCGGATGCATAATCGAGGTATTCCCTGACCCTGGATTCCCCTGTTTTCATGCGGGCCAACTGGATCATACCCATGACGCCGTTCAAGGGTGTCCTGATCTCGTGGCTCATGTTGGACAAAAAATCCGACTTGGCCCCCTCGGCCCGTTCAAAGGCAAGCCTGAGCTCCCTTTCCCGCTCCCTGAGCTCCGCAATCAGATCTTTTTGACTGGTGAGTTGTCTCTGACACTGACCAAGTTCGTAAAGCAGCTGCCGGGTATCTGCAGCGGTGAATCGCGTTATGTCGGGATAAACTCCAGTCTCCAGAACCTCGCCAGCCAAGCCTCTCAGCTCGTCCGGGTCCATTTCTTGTACTCCTCGACATCGGGATGATTCCCTGCCAGTTTCGCTGTCAGCCCTGCTTCTGGCAGGCCTGACATATAATTATTTAATATATTTAAGAATATGTTCAGGCTGTAGTGTAATTGGGTTGAAGCCCACAGCCACCAGTTTGATCGGGGCAGAATCTTCAATACATTACGATGAAGTTTCACAAAAGTGTTGCGACACAAAAACAATGAGACTTGAGTAAAGTATCTCGTAGATGCATCGCTTTATTCAAGGGGAGATATCGGGTATTTCCAGATCCCGATCCCTGAAGTATCTGAGGCAGATAAGACCAGATCTCTACTCAACTTTTTAGAATCCCGGGGATTAAGAACTTCAGGAGAAATTCACGCTTATGGCACCGGTGAGTCAGATGCCATATACGACCTGGAATGTCAGAAAATGGCGATGAGCAGCTTCCAGCCGGGACCGCCGTACGCGATCAAAAGCGGATGAAGGAGCAGCAGGCAAAGCCCGCAAGTTCCCGTCTGTATGGTTCGTTTTTAAAATGGACACGCCCAGCTTATAAAGAGATGTTTCTGGCGTCCACATCCTTTCAGGAATCTACCAGATAAATACCTGACGATACTCAATCAAGACCATAGCCGAAGAAGCTGTTGACAGGTAAGCCCAAAACAAGCCAATAAATGGCTCGCAGGGAAAATATTACTTTCACCGAGCAGGACATCCTGACAGGGCATGAGAAAAAAGAATGCTTAAAAATTCGTTATTTAAATATAAGTATTTGATTATATGGTTATTTTTTTTAGCGCTGACCAGCCTGTATTTTCAAAACTATCGAAACTCGATCCATTTGATCCGGACCGCAAACAGTAATCAGCGGTTGATGGTCGAGCAAAATATTGTAGATGCCCTCAAATATGTGGACAACAGTTATAAGATATTGGAAAAATATCTGAATCAAGACATGCGTGAGTTTTCCGATATACTGGTTCGAAAATACAATGAAAATCCCAATGTTATGAACTGGGATCTTAAAGAGCTCCAAGATGGTTTCGAAGATTACGAGCTTTATATAATTGATGAAAGCCTTGAAGTTGTCCGGACGACCCTCAAAGAGGACTTGGGCCTCGATTTTTCACAATTCCCCAATTTTGCCGAACTGCTCAGAGAGAGGATGGCCGGCGACACATTTAGCGCCGACCGCATGGACATCTCAACGAATACACATAAATTAAAAAAATACAGCTACATGCCAACCCCGGACCACAAATACCTCCTTGAACTGAGCGTCGATATCCAGGAGACGAATCCGACCATAGAAGACATAAACGTCTTTTCCCACGCCGATACTCTGGCCCGAGAACACGAACAGGTCAAAGAGATATCCTTCTATAAGACGAACAAGGACGGCAGCCAGGTAGGCCTGGTCACTTTCGGCAAAGGACCTTATCTGGATAAGAATATTCCCGGCAAGGTCAAGCAGATCATTCAGGATACCGTGTTTACTAACAAAGCGAATAAGACTCAAGCAACCGTTTCAAAAGATAGACAAACACAAAAATATATCCCATACTTATCCTACACAAAGGAGAATGAGTTAAACTGGTGGAATTCGTATGTAGTCAGGATAGCCTATGACGACACCATCTTGCAGGCGAAGCTGACCGCGGAAAGGAACTTATTTATCGGCAAACTGACCCTGCTGGCGGCTATCTTCGTTTTATTTCAGCTTACCTTCGCCTACTTATTCAGACGGACCGAACAGATGGCTTCTCTTGATTCTCTTACCGAACTGCCCAATCGTAAGGCCTTTTATGAACATTTCAAGAAGACAACAGTCCAGCAGAACGAGAGACAGGGTTCAGGGAAACTGGCCCTTTTGTTTATCGATGTTGACGACTTCAAGGCTGTCAATGATAAATACGGGCATAACGCCGGAGACGAGGTTATCAGAGAGGTGGCCAGGGTCCTGAAAAGGACC
>JAIPER010000303.1 GCA_021737115.1 Desulfohalobiaceae bacterium | reverse complement strand
GGCTGATTATGTACTTTCGATCACTCAAACGAACGATGCGGCCGGAAAGGTGCCTGCAGGAACGAAATTCAGATTCGATCCTGAACCGGAAAGAATAACTGTTGGCCATTTCATCGAACTGAGCTGTAAATTGATCTTCTCGGTTAATTAGGTTATCCTGAACGCGTTCAGAGACAGGGCAGTCACTGGTCTGAAAAATAAAGCCGCTGTTCAGCCATTTTTTGAAAATGTTATCCATCCCCTCGGATTCTGCTCTGGACAGTAGCTCTTCTTCAGGACTTCCGTCAAAGGGGACTTCTTCTCCGTCCACCATGACCCTGACCGATGTTTCGGCCGTATCTGTTTTCAGCCTGTTGTTCATTTTAGATTGGTTCTGGTTGAATTGATTCTGGTTCTGCTGAGTACTCAGACAACCGGTGAGAAAAAAACAAAACAGGATGAAAAATAACTTGCCCTTATTCACAGGTCCCCCTTTTTTTAAAAATTATGACCAGCGTAAGTATATGACCGATCACTTTACTCTTATAAAGACTGTATACGAACCGGATCAACTGTCAACCGATCCCGAAATGCAGGTTGCTCTGGCCGGGAGATCGAATGTCGGCAAATCCAGCCTTATCAACCGCCTGGCCGGACGGAAGAAACTGGCAAAAATCAGTTCGACCCCCGGCAAAACCAGGAGCATCAACTACTACTGGGTCAGCCCTCTGCAGGGCTACCTTGTTGATCTCCCCGGCTATGGCTATGCGAAATGTTCAAAAAAGGAACGGGAAAAATGGTCCCGTCTGGTTGAAAAATTCTTTCAACTCAACAAAAACCGGACCACCGGGGTGATTGTTCTTTTAGACAGCCGGCTCCCCCCGCAAAAATTGGATCTGGAGCTGACATCCTTTCTCACCTCGCAGAGTATCCCGGTCATTCCGGTGCTGACCAAGGCCGACAAGGCGAAAATGGCCCAAAGGGGAAAATCTCTCCAGGCCTGGCGCGACCTCCTGCCATCAGCAGTTCCGCCCATCCTCTGCTCGTCCAGGACCGGACTGGGCAGCAATGAGATCTGGAACACCCTGCGACAGCTCTTCCTGGATGTACAATCGTAGCACTCTTCTTATGACGAGCGTGAGTATAACTGACGCAGCAGCAGAAAAACCGCCGGAATCCCGATGAGAGCGTTTGCCAGCCAGGCCCCGGCATATGGAGGAACGACACCGTTCTCACCCAATGTGCCGCCAACGACATGAACAAAGTAGTAGACAAAGATCACCCCCAGGCCAAGGGTGATGTTCAGAAAGACGTTGTCCCGCTGCCTGCACAAAATCAGTCCGATACAGGACAGGACCAGGATGGAAAAGGCATAGGCTATTTTCATATGCCAGGCTGTCAACAGAAATTCGACATTGGTCCCGGTATCCTTCAGCCTCTGGATGACCTGCCCCAGTCTCCACAAAGATATTGTTTCCGGGCTTTCCGCATTCTTTAAGACTTCAAAAATAGTGAGGTCCTGATTCAGGTCAACAAGCATCTCCGGAACCTGGTCCTGAGAAAAGGTTATGGGGTCGAAGATGCGGACATTAAACAGCTGCCATCCCTGATCGCGGACTTTAAATGTTTCGGCTTTGATAATTGTCTTGATGACCTTGAAATCCTTTCGCAGACGAAATATTTCAAGGTCCGAGCCCTGACCCGCCTGCGGACTGATCCGGTCCACATGCACCAGACGCAGGCCCTGTCTGAACCAGACATCTGAAACCGATCTCTCTCGGGTTTGTTTCTTTTTTCCCAGATTGTCCCATATTTCCTCGCTCTTTGCTTCCCCCGCCACTCCGAGGAATTGAGAAAAAAAGAGTTGCAGACAGGACCAGAACAGGGCGTAGAGCAGGAAAAAAACGACGACCCTGGAATAGGAGATGCCGCTGGCTTCCAGGGCAATCAGTTCTCGTTGCTTACTCATCTGGCTGATCTGAACAAGAAGAGCCAGGAAAAAGACCGCCGGAAAAATCTGGGACAGGATCAAGGGGACCTTGACCAGGAAATAGGCAATGGTTGTTCCGGCAGTTGCCTGATGTTCCAAAAACTCATCCAAACGGTCAAAAACATCCACGAGCAGGTAAATTCCCACGCAGGTCACCAGGCAGAGCAGGAGAAAGTAGAGACTTTGCTGCAGCAGATAGCGATGGAGCGTACTCATTTATTTGTTTCTCCGGCGGCTTTCTTCCGCCTCCCCAGAGACCTGGCCGTGTGCTGCAACCACCAGATCCAGGCAATCAGAAAGCCTCCCCGTTCCCTCATGGCCAGCTGGAAGAGAAACAGGGAAATCGCACCGAAAAAGATGTTTGGTATCCAGACCCCCAGAGGGGACAGGACTCCCGTCTCTCCCAGGCTGATTCCCATTGAAAACAAGGCATAATAGACAAAAAACATACCAAGGATAAGAATGGCCCCGTAATACCGTTTCATCCCCTGAAAAATCCAGCCCAGTGGAAAGGCGAAGAATCCCAGGACAAGGCAGGCCACAGGAAGGCTCAGTCTTTTCTGTTTCTCCACCCTGATTGAACGGAGATAGTCTTCCCCTTTTTCAGCTCTGGTCGAGGGGTCGTTCTGAAGAGCGTTCAGCTTTTTCCAGGAGAAAGACTTGGGCTTGTCCTTTCGGACGTGGATATCCCCGAGGAGTTTGTGCAGATTCAAGGCAATCCGATACTGTGAGAATCCAAGGATGTCGTTTTCATATCCGTCCTGGCGGTAGATATGGCCGTCGCGTAAGGAAAACAGAATCTTTCCCTGTTTGTTGTCCGTCAATACCCTGCCCTGCGGGGCGACAATGTTCAGGCCTGATTCTTGACTGGTAAAATCCTGGACAAAAACATCCCTGACCACTCCGGACACAGGATCCACCTGCCCGGCGTAGATAATCAAGCCGGGAAAATTGTTGTTGAATACCCCGGGACGCAGTGAAAGCTGGGCCTTTTCCCTGGCCAGTTCCAGGATCGTGTTCTGAAAGTTCTGCACGCCCCAGGACAGACCGTACAAAGAAACGAAGCCGTTTATTACGGCGGCCACGCCCAGGAAAAAAAGCGGGGCCGGCAGGATCTGAGCCAGTGAGACTCCTCCGGCTCGAAGGGCCATCAATTCCCTGTCCGCGCTCATTCGTTGGAAGGTCAAAAACATGCTGATCATACAGGCCACCGGAATGAGCAGCATCAGAAAAAAAGGAGCGAGATAGACAAAAAGTTCTAAAAGATCCAGGGCTGAAAGGTCCAGGGCAAAGAGGATCTGCCTCAGTTTCAAAACCTTGCCCAAAAGGAGCAAAGACAGGAAGATGCTCAGGCACAACACAAAAACCGCAAGGAGCTCCTTCCCGATCTCCCTTTTCAGCAGGCAGGGTTTGAAGTTCAAAATGCTCAACTCTTTGTTCTGGTTTGGTCCTGGTAAAGATGGTACAGATACTTTTCTTCTTTCGGGGTCAAGTTGAAGCGAAAGACCGCTTCCCGGACAAGTCCGATCTGATCCTGCTGATCCTTGGATTGCGCACTGATCCAGGTCAGGGCGTCCTTGACCCTTTTTCCTTCCGGCATGATGGTGGTCATGTATTTTCCTCCGTGATCAGAGGTTGCATACAGTTTCAATATTTTTACTTACACGCTTTGACACAAGCGACAATCAGGCTTCCCGGAAAAACCGTAACAGGAGCAGTTTGAATCGATCCAGTTTGATTCCGGCTTGATCCGCATCCTATCTCAGCCTTTTGAAACTTGCAACCTGCGGGAAACTCGTATACATTTCCGGACTGCGAAGGAAAGCCAGGCCAATTTTGTCCTGCTTTTCCTTCGCAGTCCGGAAACTGTGGTCTTATTGAAAAAAGTATTGCCCAACAATACAGCGAATTTTATGCTCACAAACCCTCTTGTGCTGGGATCGCCAGGCTCCAGCCTGGCTTGCGGACCTCCAGGCACGCGCTTGAGGCATGACTGGCTCAATACAAGATATGATTGCACCTGAAGTTTCTCTGTAGTGCTAAAAGCTTTTTTTTTTCTTAACCGTGAACCGTGTACTCTCGAGGCCGCTTCCAGCCCGTAGGTCTTACAGGCCGGAGGGTAGACTCTACGAGCCGGAGGCATGGAACCTTTTGGGTTGCGGGCGAAGCCCGCTTTAATGGTATGGACTCTATTCTGATCGCGACCGTGCTGGGTATCGTCGAAGGGCTGACGGAATTTTTACCCATCTCTTCAACCGGCCATTTGATTATTACCGGACACCTCTTGGGATTTACCGGAGATAAAGCTGAAATCTTTGAAGTGGTCATTCAACTCGGGGCTATCCTGGCCGTGGTCTTGTTGTATCGGGACCGCTTCCTGGGTCTGATCCACTCTGATCCCGAGAAACCATTCTCCGGCTCGAGGGGGATCTACCTCCTTGTTTTGACCTGTATCCCGGCCTCTGTGCTTGGTTTGCTGACCCACTCTCTTATCAAGCAATACCTGTTCAACACCTATACCGTGGCCTGGGCCCTGGCAGTCGGGGCGCTGGCCATTCTTGTGGTCGAACAGTTGAAAATCAGAACAAGGTACCAGGGACTTGACGCAGTAACCCCGGTCCTGGCCCTGGGAATCGGTCTCTTTCAATGTCTGGCCCTCTGGCCAGGCTTTTCCAGATCAGGAGCCACGATCATGGGCGGAATGATTTTAGGGGCCTCCCGGAAAACGGCCGCGGAATACTCTTTTATCGCCGCTGTCCCGATCATGTTCTTGGCCACTGGCTTTGACCTCCTGCAGGGCTTTCATCTGTTTGCTCCCCAGGATTTTTTCTTTTTGGGCATCGGTTTCGTGGTTTCCTTTCTGTCCGCCTGGGTAGCAGTCAAAGGGTTCATCCAGCTCCTCAGCAGAGTCACGCTCCGTCCCTTTGCTGCCTACCGGCTGCTTATTGTTCCTCTGATCTTCTTATTTTAATATCCGGTTTCAGCCGCCGGGCTAAAAGTCCGGCGGCTGAAACCGGATATTAAAACCGCTTATTGAAACCGGACAAGGATCAAACATTGAATCAGTCAATAAAGGCTCCAATCTCGAAGGGTTTGGGACTCTTGTTCATT
>JAIPER010000302.1 GCA_021737115.1 Desulfohalobiaceae bacterium | reverse complement strand
GATCAGGGGGATCAAGGGCTACAAGCTGCTGACCGGCTTCAGGGGGAGGGCCAGGGGGGGTGTGGAAAAGATCGAGAAGCTCCTGGTCAGCCTCTCGGATATGGTCGTCAATCATCCGGAAATCATGGAGATGGACCTGAACCCCCTCCTGGTGCACAGCCAGGGACAGGGGGCCACGGTGGCCGACTGCCGCATGATTCTTCAGGAAAAGACAGAAGAAAGTGAGGAGTGAGGAGTTAGGAGTGAGGAGAAGCTCGGAACGCGGAACTCGGAACTCGGAACTCGGAATGCGAAAGTGCAGAAGAAAAAGAAGAACGAGATCATTTGATCTGAATATCCAGAGTGAAACCCGATCTGCAAATGCTCTGTTCAGATTCCTGTTCCGTTATCCCAACTCCCCGTTCCGAGCTCCGAGCTTCTTCACTCCTCACTCCTCACTTCTGTACTAACCCCGGACAGAGAGGTTTTCTTGAGCTCGGCCAGCGACCTGCAGACCTCGATCCCGCGCACGCCGGGAATATCTCTGATGGCGGCCACAGTCTTTTGCAGCGGATCATCGCCCTGCCCGTGGACCATCATGTACAAACAACAGGCATCTCCATCCGGATGGGGCCGCTGATAACAATGACTGACCGTTGCCAGTTCACAACCCGCCTGCCCTACCCGGTCGATGGCTTCCTCGTCCGTTCTGACCATAAGCATGGCATTCACTGAAAAACCCATGGGCTGGTGTCTGACCGAGGCGGCGAACCGCCGGACCTTGCCCTGCGCGATCAAGTCCTCAAGCCGGTCCAGGACCTCCTGCTCGGTCATCTCCAAAGATTCGGCCAGGGGTTTGAAAGGCCGGGCTTCCAGCCTGAGGCCTTTGGCCGCGGCATCGATAAACTCACGATCAGAGACCATCTGCTCACTCTCTCCATGCTTTGGGTTAAAATACCGGGCGCAGCAGGCTGCGCCGAAACATCGGTGTGCGTCCGGGAGTATGAACCAGTCAACCACTAGCCCAGGGCCTTTTGAATCTGCGAGACATACTCCTCCACTTCATCCAGGCCTTGAAGCAGTGCCCTGCAGATACGATGTCCGTCCAGCATCTCGTAATCGTGGGCGAGCAGGTTTCGAAAAACTGTCGATATATCCGTTTTACCCCTCCAGACCGCCAGTCTGTAGGGGCAAAACGGATATTAGAGCTCGAATTTGACCCCCAGCTTGAAGGACCTTTTCTGGGGGAGGGTTTTGACCTCTTCAAGGACTGCTTCCTTAGCCACCTGAGCGATGATCAGATCCCGCTTTTCTTCGTTTTCCGCAATGACCGTGAACCAGAAATTCCAGTCGTAATCCCGGAAATAGGCATGGGTGATTTCCGGATAGCCCTCGATAATTTCCCTGATGGCCTCCAGTTGGTCCTCCCTGGCCCTGGCCGCCACCAGAACCCCGCTCATGCCCCAGGCCGGGTAGTTGATGATCGGCCCCAGGCGCCGGACAATACCCAGATCCCCCATCCTCCTGACCCGGGCCAGCATTTCGTCTTCGCTCAGGCCGAATTCCCGGCCCAGGGTCTGAAACGGCCGTTTGTCCAGGGGAACTCCGGTCTGTATGCGATTCAGAATCTCCCGGTCCAGGTCGTCGAGGACATCGTTCATGATACCACCCATTTTATGCAGCAATATTCAATCTTAGTGACTTATCGGTTATTCACTGTAATGAAAAACAAGAAACCCTCGAACCGCCCGCTCGCGGACTCGCTCAAGGCGCAAAGGACGCAAAGGAAGATTTTTTCTCCGGCTGGTGAACGCCGTAGAAAAATCGTGCATTCTCTCTGAAGAGAGAAGGTTCAAGAATGCTTCCGTCATTTATCCCGTCAGGGATTGCAAATTTGAGCTTTGCGGTATGCTTTTGGTCAATCACGCCACAAGCGTGATTGACCAAAAGCTACCCCGCAAAGCTGAACTCTTTACTTGGCGTACTTTGCGCCTTGAGCGGAGCGGGCGGTTCAATGTGCCCTTTATTCTTCATTGGGTTTGGGCTAAGCCCGCATTTAGGTGTTCAATTCTCCGGAAATCTCTTCCTCGGTCAGGTAGCAGGCCGGGTCCTCGGCCCAGATGTCATCATACACGGCCTCGGCCCTGGCCCGGAAACCGCCGCGGCAGGTCTCCAGGAACCGGCACCGGGAGCATTTGCCTTTGACCAGTTCTTCCCGCCGCCGCAAATCCTCCAGGAACCCGTTCTCTTTGTCCATCCAGATCTCTTCGAAGCTTTGCTCTCGAATATTGCCCAGCACCTTCTCCCGCCAGAATTGATCCGGAAGGACATCGCCGTTCCAGGAGACCGAGGCGATGCCCTGCCCCGTGCTCATTGCCCGGTTGGCCCTGATCATCTTCAGGATCCTGTCCGCGAGTTCCGGCCTGTTCTTTTTGGCCCAGAGCCAGAGAAAGGGTCCGTCCGCATGATTGTCCACCGTCAGGATCTCCTTGTCCAGGCCTCTGGCATGCAGCTCCAGGGTCTTCTCGATGATTACTTCCATGGTCTGCCTGGTCTGCTCAGGGGTGAGTTCCGCCTCCCTGATTT
Source organism: Desulfohalobiaceae bacterium (assembly GCA_021737115.1). Lineage (GTDB taxonomy): Bacteria > Desulfobacterota > Desulfovibrionia > Desulfovibrionales > Desulfothermaceae > JAABTT01. Next base: position 2,519 of record JAIPER010000302.1, on the reverse strand, counting down.
CGGAGCCCCGCCCGCTGTAGACCAGGTGGTAGAGGCACAATCTGGGAATCCCGGTTTCGGCCAGAAGCTCGAATATCTGCGGAACCTCTTCAAAATTCTGATTGGTCAGGGTGATCCTAAGGCCGGTTCGGAGTCCTTCGGCCTTGCAGTTCTCAAGGCCCTGAAGGGCATCCCGCCAGGCCCCCTTAACCCGCCTGAAGCGGTCGTGCGTGGCCTCCATTCCATCGAGGCTGACCCCCACATAACCCATGTTGCAGCCGGCCAGCTCCCGGGCCAGGTCCCTGGTGATCAGGGTCCCGTTGGTGGAAACCGTGGTCCGCATCCCCCTGCCGGCGGCATGGTGGATGAGATCGAACAGGTCTTGCCGCAGCATGGGTTCGCCTCCGGAAAAGAGCATGACCGGACAGCCGAATGCGGCGCAGGAGTCGATCATGGCTTTGGCCTCGGCTGTGGACAGCGTGTCCTCGCTCTCTTTAAGCGTGGCCTGGGCGTAACAGTGTATGCAACGCAGATTGCATCGCTGCAGGCAATTATAGACCACTATGGGCCTGTTCCTCGAGGCCGGTGTCTTTGAGATGCCGTCCCGGCCGTAGCGAAGCTCGTCCGAGGGCTCTTCTTTGTCGATCAAGAGTTTGCTGATGCCGATCATGAGTCATTATTCCTAAGCTAAGAAAAGATTTGGCCCGCGAATCACGCGAATGGGCGCGAATAAGAATTTTTTGGCCAGCAGAATAAGAGCAGCTGCCGGCCAAAAGCCTTCGCCTTGTAGGCTTACACAAATTGTCTGTAGTTCGCCGGACAGGCGATGACGCTTTTATCTGCCGGGTTCTTATCCCCGGCAGATAAAAAATGAGCTCTCTTCATTCGCGTCTATTCGCGTGATTCGCGGGCAGTCAGATTCTTTTTCATTATCAAAATATCCGTGGAGAACTACCAGGAGCTTGAAAACCGCAGATAACTTCAACTGCTGGTATCAGTATATCATAAATCCAAAAAGGCCTCAATTTCCGGGATGCAGTCCATGAAATCGGCTTGCTCTTCCGGATTGCCCTGTATATTATCCTCTCCTGCCGCGCCGATCCGGATATCGATGGACAGCCCCCGGCTTTGGCAATAGGCCTCCAGAGTAGATTTGGGTCTGGAGGCGACGAGCAGACCGCCCCGAGATCCGGCCCAGGCAAAATGAGGACCGTCCCCGCCGCTGTCGCCGACGACCACAACCTTTCCCTTTGGTATCCGGAAATCGGCCATGGCTTTGGCCGTATTTTTGCCCTTATCCTCTATCTCCAGAAGAGGGTAGAAGCGGTCCGGATCGCTCCCGCTCTCTGGATAGCACAGCATGGGATGGGCCGAAACCGCGGCAACCCGGGGCAGGAGATCTTTGGCCAGGACCCGCTGGAAAAAGCCATAGAAGGCGGTGGTGTTGATCAGAAACAGGATATCGTGCTCCCGGCACCAGTCAATGAACTGGGGCACGCCTTTATAGGTGCAAAAGGAGTCCTCCAGATAGGCGTCGATCTGTTCAGCGGTCAGCTCAGGCGGCAGAAGAGACTGCAGCTCCCGCATAGCCCGGCTCAGGGGAATCTCGTTGCTGGTATAGCGCTTGAATATCGACCTGAGCGAAGGTTCCAGGTCGGGATAATGAAAGAGGATCGGGTCAAAGGGCCCGGTCGGAGCCAGACACTCGTTCCAGTCAGAGGAGACAATGGCTTTGTAGTTTGACATTTCGCTTTTGGGTAATTACTGGTTATGTGGGTTTGTATACATACGCTCGTCATAAATTTGAAATTTCATGTTATTAAACTAAGTTATAAACTTCAAAATGATGAATTACAGGCATACCTGTTTCGAGATAACGAAAAACGAAATTTCACTGGAGGTTCGTCATGGCCAGAACCAGCATCAAAGTCCTTTGTGAAAACACTGCGGCCAGCCCCCTGGGTATCATGGGAGAACACGGGTTTTCAGTACTTATCGAAAAAGACGATCAAAAAATCCTCCTTGACACCGGCCAGGGTCTGGCCCTGGAAAACAACGCCAAGAGAATGGGGGTGGACCTGTCCAAGATCATGACCATCGTATTGAGCCACGGGCACTATGATCACACCGGGGGGCTGCCGGCCGTCCTCTACCCTCCGCGAGGCGTTCGGATCGTGGCCCACCCTGATATTTTCGCGGACAAATACGCCGAACTGCAGACAGCGCAGGGAACCGCGACCCCTTTTATCGGGATGAGGTTCAAGAGCGAGTATCTGGAACACTCTCTGAGGGCCGAGTTTGACTTGAGGACGGAGTCCGCGGAAATAGCCCCGGGAATCATTTTTTCAGGGGAAGTCCCCAAAGAAACCGAATTCGAAAAACCGGATCCCAAGCTCAAGGTGGAACAGGCGGGCGAGCTCGTGCCCGATCCGCTCAAAGACGACGCCAGCCTCCTGGTGGAGACCGACTCCGGACCGGTCGTACTTTTAGGCTGTGCCCATTCCGGAATGATAAACACTTTGAACCACCTGTCCCGCCTG
>JAIPER010000301.1 GCA_021737115.1 Desulfohalobiaceae bacterium | reverse complement strand
AGGCCCTGGGCCGGCAGATGGTGTTCAGCCTGATGATCCTGGTGGTCGAAGTCCCCCTGGGCATCGGCATCGCCCTGGCCATGCCCAAGAAAGGCAAAGGGGTGGCCCTGACCCTGGTCCTTCTGGGCATCCCCCTGCTCATTCCCTTCAACGTGGTGGGCATTATCGCCAGGGTCTTCACCCAGTCTTCCATCGGGGTCGTGCCCGAATTCTTCGCACTGTTCAACTATGACTACAACGTGTCCCTGCATACCACCGATGCCGTTTTGACCATCTTTTTCCTGGACGTCTGGCACTGGACCCCGCTGGTGGCCCTGCTCTGTTATGCCGGCCTGCAGTCGATTCCGGACGCCTTCTACCAGGCAGCCCAGATCGACGGGGCCTCGGCCTGGAAGACATTCCGCTACGTGACCCTGCCCAAGCTGCGGCCGGTGCTTATCATCGGGGTTCTGCTGCGGTTCATGGATTCTTTCAAGATCTATGCCGAACCGCTCCTGCTGACCGGCGGCGGTCCGGGGGACGCGACCACCTTTTTGAGCCTGCATGTGGCCCGGAAGGCGGAATCCTACGAATTGGGTTACGCCGGGGCCTCGTCCATCATCTATCTGTTCATCGTCATCGTCTTCAGCTACCTATTCTTTCAATTGCTGACCAATATCGGCACAGGAGAGAACAAATGAAGAAAAAAAACATCTTTCTGATCTTGTACCTCATTGCCCTCTTCGTTCCCATCTACTGGATGATCAATACCTCGCTCAAGACCGACAACGAAATCCTGAAGGGACTGACCTTTTTCCCCAAGGATCTGACCTTCAAAAACTATGCGGAGATCTTCACCTCCCCCTTGTGGCGGAACAGCTTCCTCAACTCCATCATCTATGTCTGCCTGAACGTGATCATCAGCCTGGTCGCCGCCATTCCCGGGGCCTATGCCTTTTCCCGGTGGAAGTTCAGAGGCGATCATCATCTCTTCTTCTGGCTCTTGACCAACCGCATGGCCCCGGCCGCCGTGTTTATGGTCCCCTTTACCGAACTCTACTACACCATGCACATCTATGACACCCACCTGGCCGTGGCCCTGGCCCACTGCCTGTTCAACATCCCCCTGGCCATCTGGATTCTGGAAGGCTTCATGTCCGGCATCCCCAGGGAGATCGACGAAACCGCCTTTATCGACGGCTACAGCTTCCCCCATTTCTTCAGGAAGATCTTCTTTCCCCTGGTGGCTCCCGGGGTCGGAGTGGCCGCCTTCTTCTGCTTCACCTTTTCCTGGATCGAACTCATCCTGGCCAAGGCCCTGACCGTGACCAATGCCAAGCCCGTGGTGGTCACCCTGACCGTGGGCATCGGGGCCGAGGGGGTGCGCTGGGGCCTGCTGGCCGCGGCCGGGGTGCTGACCATCGTGCCCGGAGCGATCGTGGTCTATTTCGTGCGCAACTATATGGCCAAAGGCTTTGCCCTGGGGAGGGTGTGATCATGTGGGATTGGATCGCGTACAATACTTCCTGGATGTACTGGACCCTGCCCAGCCTCCTGGCCATCGGCGGCCTGTTTGCCGCCCTTCTCCTGATGACGGTCTGGGACATGATCGACCCCTCGACCCTGCGCAGGGGCTTTTTCCCCATTCAGACCACCCGGGGGGATCGCTTTTTTATCGGGGTCATTTCCATGATCGCCATATTTCTCATTTACCTGGCCTTCGTGGGACAAACCGCCCTCTGGATTCCGCTGTCCATCTCCATAGCCTGGTTTGCGCTGGAGGGGATCTGGGGTTAGCTCTTATGAAATTCAAGATGCGAACTTTAAATTCAAAGGAGGTGATACGGTATCAGGCCTGCAGACTTACGGGAGGCAGACCACTGCGTTTTGAGCAGGCGTTATCAGAAGCAGGGGCCAAGAGCTCCGAGCCTGGAGACGTTCGGTGTATGCCGACTGTAAAAAGAGACATCCGATGTGTTGAAGAATTTTTTTACCAAAGGAGGTCCACATGTCTTTGAAGACCACGAGAAGAACATGCCTTTTGTTCATTGCCCTGTTCCTGATGCTTCCGGGGCTGCTTCTGGCTGAATCCATGGAAAAATGGATCGAGGTCTTTCAGCCCTCGGTTCTGAGCAAGGAGGAACAGCGGAAGGAGCTGGAATGGTTTGCCAAGGCGGCCGAACCCTACAAGGGCCTGGAGATCAAATCCGTGGCCGAAGGCATCAACACCCACAAATGGGAAGCCAAGGTTCTGGCCAAGGCCTTTTATGACCTTACCGGCATCAAGGTCACCCACGACATTATCGGTGAAGGCGAGGTCGTGGATCGGGTGCAACGCCAGATTCAGACCAACCGCCGGCTCTATGACATCTACGTCAATGACGCCGACCTCATCGGGACGCATCTGCGTCTGGACAGCGCCCTGAACCTGGCCGCCTACATGGAAGGCGAAGGCAAGGACGTGACCAACCCCATGCTGGATATGGACGACTTTCTTAATCTGGAGTTCGGGCAGGATTATGACGGCAACCAGCTGCAGCTGCCGGACCAACAGTTCGCCAACCTGTACTGGTTCCGCTACGACTGGTTCACCAACCCGGAATTCAAGAAGGAATTCAAGGATAAATACGGCTATGAGCTGGGTGTGCCCATCAATTGGGCCGCCTACGAGGACATCGCCGAGTTTTTCACCGGCAAGGAGATCGACGGCCAGAAGGTTTACGGCCATATGGATTATGGCAAAAAATCCCCGTCCCTGGGCTGGCGCTTCACCGACGCCTGGCTGTCCATCGCCGGGGTCGGGGACAAGGGGCTGCCCAACGGGATCCCAGTCGACGAATGGGGCATCCGGGTGGAGAACAAAATCCCGGTGGGGGCCACTGTTAAGCGGGGCGGGGCAGCCAATGGCCCGGCCGCGGTGTACGCCACGACCAAGTATGTGGAATGGATGAAAGAGTACGCTCCTCCTTATGCCGCTTCCATGACCTGGTCCGAGGCCGGTCCCACCCCGGCCCGGGGCAATGTGGCCCAGCGGATCTTCCAATACATCACCTGGCTTTCCGACCCGGCCTTCAACTCGGCCCAGAGTCCGGTCACCGACGCCATGGGCAAGCCGGTCTGGCGGGTGGCCCCGACCCCGCACGGCAAGTACTGGGATGAAGGCATGAAGGTCGGCTACCAGGATGCCGGCAGCTGGACCATTTTAAAGAACAGCGTCAAGGACGAACAGCGGGCCGCCGCCTGGCTCTGGGCCCAGTTTTGCGTTTCCAAGACGGTCAGCCTGAAGAAATTCCTGGTGGGCCGGACCCCGGTCAGAAAGTCCACGGTGCATTCGGACTATCTGGCCAAGGAAGAAGAGAAAGGGACCTACGGCGGGATCGTGACCTTCTACAAGTCGCCGGTGGAGCATATGTGGACCGACTCCGGCCCCAATGTCCCCCATTATCCTCTTTTAGCCGAACAGTGGTGGAAGAACATCTCCCTGGTGACCACAGGCCAGGCCAGTCCCCAGGAGGCCATGGACAATCTGGCCAACAAGATGGACGACCTGATGGGCAAGATGCGCCTGCCCAAATACTCACCAAAGCTCAATCCGGAAAAATCCCGGGAGTACTGGTTGAGCCAGGAAGGGGCCCCCAAGGCCGAACGCCCGGATGAAGAACCAAAGACCATGCCTTATGACGAACTCTTGAAATCCTGGAGAAATTAAGCTTCTTCTGTGTCAGCTTTGCCTCTGGCAAAGCTGACACAGGACTTTTGGTTTTCCAGGGAAACCAAAAGCCGGATACAGCGCTCCAAGAGCGTTGTCTGGCAGAACGTCGCAAAACCGTGGACAAGGGGCTCAAGCCGGGCTTGAGCCCCTTGATTTTTTGGCGGTGCAGCACTATCCTGATCCAAAAGATCATGGAAAAAAACCGGGCGGAGCGTTAGTCCCTCATGCCTGAATCTCTGAGGAACCCAGAGGCGATAAGGAGTCGAGCACATGCCGCAGTATATCGGAGCCGTGGACCAGGGAACGACCAGCAGCCGGTTCATCATCTTCGACCACGAGGGCCGCATCAAAGGCCTGGATCAGATGGAGCACCGCCAGATTTTTCCGAAGCCCGGCTGGGTGGAGCATGATCCCCTGGAGATCTGGCAGAACACCCAGGCGGTCATTCAGGGGGCCCTGACCAAGTCCGGAATCAATGGTTCTCAGCTGGCGGCCGTGGGCATCACCAACCAGCGGGAGACCACCGTGGTCTGGGAGAAAAACAGCGGTCGGCCCTTTTTCAACGCCATTGTCTGGCAGTGCGCCCGGACCCATGAGATCTGCCGGAAGCTCATTGCCGAGGGCGGGCAGGACCGCTTCCGGGAGACAACCGGCCTGCCGGTGTCCACCTATTTTTCCGGTCCGAAGATCAAATGGGTACTGGATACGGTGCCCGAGGCCAGACAGGCAGCAAAGCGGGGCGAGGCCCTGTACGGGACCATGGAAACCTGGATCATCTGGTGGTTGACCGGGGGACCGAAAGGGGGCGCCCATGTCACCGATGTGACCAATGCCAGCCGGACCCTGCTCATGGATCTTTACTCCCTGCAGTGGGACGAAGCCATCTGCCAGGTCCTGGACATCCCCATGTCCGGACTGCCCCGGATCGTGCCTTCCAGCGACAGCGCATCCTGGGGGCCCACCGCCGAAGAGGGCCCCTTCAAGGCCCGGGTCCCGGTCTGCGGGGCCGTGGGCGACCAGCAGGCCGCCCTTGTCGGTCAGACCTGCTTCGAACCGGGGGAGGCCAAAAACACTTACGGGACCGGCTGCTTCCTGCTCCTGCACACCGGACATCAGCCCATCCCCTCCCAGCACGGCCTGTTGACCACCCTGGCCTACCAGTTCAGCGGCCGCAAACCCTCGTACTGCCTGGAGGGGGCCATCGCCGTGGCCGGGGCCCTGGTCCAGTGGCTCCGGGACAATCTGGGGTTGATCCGCGATGCCGGGGAGGTCGAATCTCTGGCCGCCCAGGTCGAGGACACCGCCGACGTCTACGTGGTCCCGGCCTTTTCCGGCCTGCTGGCTCCCTATTGGCGGCCGGATGCCAGAGGGGTGATCACCGGCCTGACCCGCTACG
>JAIPER010000006.1 GCA_021737115.1 Desulfohalobiaceae bacterium | reverse complement strand
CACGGATTGACACGGATAGGTTTTCTTTTTGCCTGCCAGCAATAAGAGGCTGGCAGGCAAATGCCATCGCCATGCGGCATGGCAGAAAGGCAGTTCTTTTGGAGGTATCGCCAGCAGGCGATGACTCCTTTTGCTGCTGGGTTCACCCAGTGAAACAACTCCGGAGGAGTTCCCTTCAGGGGTTTCACCGGGGTCTTATTACAGCAGCAAAAAAGTTTTTCCATTATCCGTGTTAATCCGTGTGTTCCGTGGGCTAAATTCTTCCTTCATGAGCTTGATTCGTAGCCCAATGAAAGCAAAGTATAAGCGGAGGAGCACCTCTGCCAGAGCCGCAGAAAAAATTACATGTAGCCCTGATAGGACTGCTGGACCACTGCAGTCTGGACATGTCTGATCATGGTGATGAAATCAAAGACCGGGATTCGGACCGCCTCCTGCACGGCCCGGGCAAAGGGCGGCAGATCGCTGCACTCCAGGACCACAGCCCCGATGTCGGGGTTAGAGGCGGCCATGGCCCTGGCGGCCTCGACCACTTCCCGCTCCATGAGCTCAGAGTCCAGGGTCCCTTTTTCCTCCAGGATAGCCCCCCGGAACTCCGTTGAATTTTCCAGCCCGCGGATCACCAATCCGCTCTGGTCCGAAACCCCCACAGAGGCGAAATGGTCCTCGGTCAAGGCGCCGGCGTTGGCTGTGAGTATTCCGATCTTGCATTTTCTGGGGAGGACCTGCTGGATAAAAGGAATCTGCAGGAGGCTGGACATGCAGACCGGGATCTGCACCGCTTCCGCGATTTCCCTTTGAAAAAGGGCCATGAAGCCGCAGGCCCCGGCGATGGCCAGCACACCCTCGGCCTCGAGCTCCCTGGCCCCGTCCACAAAGGGTCGGATCAGGGCCGGATCCCTTTGATTTATCAGACCGTCGATGGAGGCTTCGGAAACCTCCTTGTAGCGGACCGGGAAGGGGAAGCTGGTGGCGTTGCCGACATTGCCCGGGATACACGGGTAGCAGGCGTTCAAAATGAGGATCCCGACCGGGATACCATACCAGCTCTGACTCGTCTTGTTCACCTGGTAGACTGGCATAGGGGCCTCTTCTGTGTTTTGAAAACAGGTGCCTATGTTTAAAATACTACACTTTGTTCGTTTTGCTTATTTGTTGTATACTAGTGGTACAAAACAATGTCAACCCTTTTTCTGCAACCCCAAGGCCCAGGACCCAAATTTCTCGAATGACAAAAACAAAAATTCAAAGAATACAGATATAAAAGCAATTAGTTGTCGATCCTACTCTCTTAGTTTTGAATTTTGAATTTTTGTCATTTGAAGTTTGTTTCGAATTTCGTGCTTCGAATTTCGATATTATGTCCAGTTTTGAAGTCAATTAAATTATTATCAATTATTTTAAGTGTTTGCACTTAAATGTCAAGACGTTGGTCCGAAGTCTGGATTGGGGCGGGTGCCGAAGAACTTGGCCTGGATACGCTCGATGTGGCTCAAGAGATGGGCCTGGCGGATGTCTCCGGTTGCTGATGGATTGTCGTTTTGCAGGGCCTGCAGGGTTTCCGCGATCTCGTTTTCCATAGAACCGACTTCGGCCGTCCAGTCGCCCCGGTCCATGGTCAGATACCACATCCTGAAGGTAATCCGGTAGAGGAGTTCGGAGATGTCGGTCAGGACCGGATTGCCCGCTGCATCGTACAGGACGTTGCGGAAGTGGAAATCGATGCCCGCCAGGGCCTTTAGATCCTTACGTTCGATCATTTCCCGGCATCTGTCCCTGACGGCCCGGATCTGCTGCAGATGCTCCGCGGTGATCTGCTCCGCGGCCATCCGCCCGACCAGGGCCTCGATCTCCCCCCTGGTCTGATAGGTCTGCATCATTTTCTGGAACTCGATTTCGGTAACCATGGTCCCGGTCCGGGGCAGGATACGGACCAGCTGCTCCCACTCCAGGCGATAGAGGACTTCCCGCATGGGAGTGCGGCTGACCCGAAACTCCTTGGCCAGAATATTTTCATTCAAAATCTGTCCCGGCTGGTACTCCAGGAATAGGATCCTCTGTTTAATTACTTCGTAGATTTCTTTGTTCATCTTTCTTCTCTTACCCGGGACTTATTCTTGATCAAGGCCGGCTGCTCGCTGCAGCCAGGGCCCATAACCGCCCGGACGTGCTTCATGGCTTAGGTTGATTCGGCCGATACGACCCGCTTGGTTCAGAGGCTAACTGTTATTTTAAAAAAATACCAGTGGTATTTTGAAAAATCCAAAAAAAAGGCCGGGTCCAGGACCCGGCCTTTATCCGTTCCCGGCCCTGGCCGGAAACCTCTCTCCAAAGACCTCTTTGCAGAGTAGCGTCAAAACCCCTTCCTTTTTTCGACCTTTGTCTTTTTTTGGCTCCGGCAGCCTCAGGGTCTGGTCCTGAATGATCTCTTCCGGCCGTTCCCGGACCATTCGTTCTGCTTCCAGTCGGCTTTTCAGCAGTTCCTCGGCCTGTCCGAGCCCGTCCCGCAACCGCGGAGGACGGCCTTTACAAGAATGGGCGTCGCTGGCCATCAACTGGACCGCCTGACGGCGAACCAAATCTCTGGCACAAGTCCTGACTTTTCCGGGGGCGCTGTCCAGCAGGCTGGATGCGGTCAGCTGCCCCAGACCTCCCTTTCGAACCAGTTCGACCATCAACCCGGGATCTCTCTGGATCATCCGGTTCTTTTCCGGATGGGCGATGATCGGGATGTAGCCTGCCATTTGGAGCTGAAAAAGCCCTTCATAAAGCTGTTCTCTGACCGCCAACTGGGGCAGTTCCAGAAGGAGGTACCTGGAGTCGTTCAGGGTCAGGACCTGCCTCTTCGCCAGAAGCCCACGAAGTTCCGGGCAGAATAGAAGCTCCTGTCCTCCCAGAACTGTCAGGTCCATGTGCCTGCTTCCCAGGAGCTGATTCAACTGCCCGACCCGCTGTTCGATGAGCCCCACCTGCGGTTCGTACACTTCCGGCCAGTAGTGCGGGGTGGCCACCACGGTCCGGATGCCCTGTTCGACCATCAGCCGACACAGTTCAAGGCTCTCGGCCCAGGTCTCAGGCCCGTCGTCGATCTTCGGCAGGAGATGGCTGTGGATGTCGATCATCTTTCAGTAATCAGTAGTCAGTAGTCAGTAGTCAGTGGTCAGTAGTCAGTAGTCAGTGGTCAGTAGTCAGTAGTCAGTGGTCAGTAGTCAGTAGTCAGTGGTCAGTAGTCAGTAGTCAGTGGTCAGTAGTCAGTAGTCATTGGTCAGTAGTCAGTAGTCAGTGGACGGTTTTCCATCAGATATGATGAAACTGGATGCTGACTTCAGCATGGTACCAATCATCCCACCGATCTCTCGATTCATCTGAGTCAACCTTGAATGATCCTCTATGCTGAGATACTGACAATCTTTTGCAAAATCGAGCCAGGTATCTGTTTCATTATTTTCTGCATCAACATCAGTCAGTTTGCTTACGAAGTGAGCTTCATAAAGCCGCTTAGACCAAGCTTCTCGTAAATTTGAACAAACCGAACGTGCAGATCTCCTGACTTGATCCGTCAAAGCATAGGTTTCTTCTTTCGGCCAGGCTTTGCTGATTACAAATATCTCCATAGCCAAAGCATATGCCTTCTGATACACTCTTAAATCCTTAGCCGACTTGGCAACCATTTTTTCTCCTTTCAGCTGTTAGCGACTGAATTTTTAGGGAAAAAGAACCACCGACCACCGACCACAGGCCACCGTCCACCGTCCACCGTCCACCGTCCACCGACCACCGTCCACCGACCACCGACCACAGGCCACCGTCCACCGACCACCGACCACCGACCACCGACCACCGACCACCGACCACTGACCACTGATCAAGCCGCCTTTCCCCTTTTTTTTCGCTTCTTCTTCCCGTCAGCCGCATAGTAGTAGGAGGAGTAGTAGGCCCCTTCCTTGTCCATGTCGATGGAGTTGAAGGCCACGCCCAGGATCTTGGCCCCCACGTTTCGAAGCTGCTCCAGTCCTGCCTTGACCGCCTGCTTGGAGGTCACGAAGGCCCGGACCACCAGGATCACCCCGTCGGCCTTCTGGGCCAGGAGGCTGGCGTCTGTCACCGCGGTCAGGGGCGGGGAGTCGATGACGATGCGCTCATAGTTCTCTTTGAGGGTCTCCAGGAGGCCGCTCATGCCCTGGGAGCCTAAAAGCTCGGACGGGTTGGGCGGTATCGGCCCCGAGGGGATCAGATCCAGGTTGTCCACCCCGGTGGGCAGACAGGCCTGGCCCACCTCGAGGGACCCGGTCAGGCAATTGGATAAACCCTCTTCCCTGGAAAAACCGAAGACCTTATGCACTGTGGGCTTGCGCATGTCGCAGCCCAGCAGGACCGTCTTCGAGCCGGCCTGGGCCATGGCCGTGGCCAGGTTGACCGCAGTGGAGGTCTTGCCCTCTTCCGGCAGGGAGCTGCTGATAAGGAGCACCCTGGGCGTCTGATCCGCAGAGGAAAAGAGGACATTGGTCCGCAGGCTGCGGAAGGCCTCGCTGGCCATGGACTTGGGATCGTTTTTGACGGTCAGTTCAATGCTTTCCTGGCTCTTTTTGATCTTGGGGATCATGCCCAGAAAGGGCAGCCCGATGAGGCTCTTGACCTCCTCCGGGGTCTTCAGGGTATCGTCCAGGTATTCGCTGAAAAAGGCCAGGCCCCCACCGAGGAAGAGGCCGAGAACCATGGCCAGGAGCATATTCCGCTTCTTTTCAGGCTTAATGGGGGACCTGGGCGTTTCGGCCGGATCCACCACCCGGACGTTGACGGTCTTGATGTCCTCGGTCAGGGAGGCCTCCTTGAAGCGCTTGACCAGGAGATCGTACATCTCCTTGGCGGTCTCGGCCTTGCGTTTCAAGACCCCGTACTGCACCCCCTTCCTGTTCATCTCAATGGCCTTTCGTTCCTCTTCCCCCAGGGTGGACTTCAAAGAGCGTTCCCTGGACAGGGCGGTCTCGTATTGGTGTTTGAGGGACTGCACCAGTTTCTTGACTTCGTTCTGCTTGCGTCTTTTCAGTTCCGCCAGCTGACCTTTAAGGGCAATGATCCTGGGGTGTTTGGCGCCGTATTTTTCCGAGAGCTCGGACAACCTGGAGGAGAGCTCCATCTCCGAGTCCTTGATCGAGGAAATGACCTGATTGGTAGCAATGGAAGGGATCGATCCCACCCCGATGCCGTTTTCCAGGGCCTTTCGGGCCTGGGTATACTTGCTCTCGGCCTCGATGCGGTCCGTCTCGGCCTCAACGATTTTGTCCTTCAGACCGGCCAGCTTCTGGGCCCTGACCGTTTCCGTCTCCGGGGAGATATCGGTGATGATCCCCTGCAGTTCGCGGTATTTGAGGAAATCCTTCTGGGCCGCTTCCACCTTGAGCCGTTCTTCCTCCAGCCGCTCCTTGAGCCACTGCACAGCGTGCTTGATGGTCTTCATCTTGGTCTCCAAGTTCTGATCCATATAGACCCGGGCCACGCTGTCAGCAACCCTGGCCGCCAGGACCGGCGAGGGGGAGTCAAAATGGATCTGGACCATGCGGGTCTCGCGCACCGGCTCGATGGACAAGGACCCCAGAAACCTGTTGATGAGGGCACTCTCCCGCTCCTCGATCCCGTCCTGGACGTCGCTGACCGGATACCGTACTCCGCCGGCTTCCCCGGAGCTGGGGAAGACAAAGGAGACCACCTGTTCTTTGAGATCGGTCAACAGTCCGGCCACATAGCGTTTGCCTCTGGAAACGGGATCGTCCTTGGGCGGCGGGTTGAAGGCCTGGCTGTTCTCGAGATCCAGCCGTTCGACGACCCCCCTGGCAATGGTCCGGCTCTTGAGGATCTCGTACTGGGTCTGATAGTAGTCCGTGCTTGTCGCATCCATGGCAAAGACCTCTTCCACCGAGACCACGTTCGGATTCTTCTTCTCGATGACGATCTTCGTGGTCGCCCGATAGATCGGGGTCTGGGTCAGGGTGGCGTAGGCCGTGACCATGACCACCAGGACAAAGCAGGTCACAATGATCCATTTCCGCTTGCGCAGCACCCGGACGTAATCCAGGAGATGGACTTCCTGTTCGTGTTGGTTGGTATCCTGTTCCACCATATTCACCGCTGTCTACTGCTTGATACTGATCCAACCTGCATTTTTGATCCACAGAAGCCAAGTTCTTGATGCGGCGGCTTTGTCAAAAAAAGAACACCATTGGATCAGTATTTGGTTAAAAAAAAACTGCGTCTCGCCCACGAAACTGCCCGAAAAACAGATTCATCTATCTTGATTTCTGACTTCGTAAGATGCTGAATTTGTATTGGTTTAACCAATTAAAATAATCTACATTATGCATTGGTGTCAGCAAAATTGGACATTCGTTACATGAAATAAGATGCCCCGCGCCCGCTCGCAGACTCGCTTGAGCTATGGAGTACGCCGAGAAGAGCAAGAGCATAATTGTGTCTTTTTGCCCGGGTGAGAGGAAGAACACCCTGGCAAAAACAGCATCGCCTTCGGCGACCAGGTTGCTTCATTGCCCGCAGGGCTGAGCCCTTTTGTCCGTGTCCTGCCTTTATCCGACACGGACAAAAAGAGACCTCTTCTCCCTCTGTACTCTCTGAAAGCTCTGTGACTCAAGCGAAGCGGGCGCGGAACAAATTTCTTCCATCCTTTTTTTCTTTAGCGCATCAAAAGTAAAGCAAAGTATCCGCGGAGGACTACCGATTTTCGAGACATATGTCGTTTTCGTCTTCGAAAACGGCATCAGAAGAAGCTCTCGGGCACGATAATGATGTCGTTGGGCTTCAGGGTCAGGCTCTGGGCCGTGGCCTTATCCTGGGTCAGGTCGTCGACCCGGACCTGGATCACTGTTTTCTGCCCGTTTTGCACCCGGATGATCTTGGTCCGGTTCGGGGCCGCGATCCTCGTAAATCCCCCGGCCATGCTTATGGCCTCCACCAGGGTGATTCTCTTGTCCGTGAGCACGTAGTCCCCGGGCTGCTGGACCTGGCCCATGACGTAGATCTTTTCCGCCTTGGGCACGAAGATCACATCCCCTGCCTGGAGCTTGAGATTGGCGTACTGATCAAAGCCATCCAGTAGACGCCGCAGATTGATATTCACCGCGATCTTCCGGCCCTGGTCCTGGCTCACCGCTTCTTCCCGGATGATGGTCACCCGGTGCCCGCCTTTGGAAAAATCCACTCCCCCGGCTCGGGATACGAGATCCAGCAGGGTCTCCACCCCCTTGAGGTAGTAGCGGCCCGGACTCTGGACCGCGCCCAGGACCAGGACCTCCTTGCTCAGGTACTCCCGGACCGAGACCGAGAGGTGCGGATCCACCAGGTACTGTTCATGAGCCAGCCTGGCTGCCAGCAGGTCCTCGATCTCCGAGGAATTCAGCCCGGCCACCTTGACCCGGCCGATAAGGGGAAAGTGAATCAGCCCTTCAGAGGTCACCTTGACCGCCTCCCTGGACAGGTCCTTCTCTTCAAAGACATCGATTTTTAGGACATCCTCCGGCCCGACCAGATATTCCTCCGGACCGGTCTCCCGGCTGATGTGTCTGCTCTTGACGTAATCCCGGGCCGGGATGCTTTGGGCCTGTTCAAAGCCTTCCGGCAAGGCGGAAGCAGTTGCCGTTCCCTCCCGATTCTCGATAATCTTCTCCACCCTGGCTTGCTCTTCTGCAGGCAGCTCTTCCAGGCCGGAACCGGCCGAAGAAACCACCGTGGTCGGCCCCTGGGCAGCGCAAGCGTAGAAAAGCGTGAGGAGGCAAAAGAGGATGACGTGGGCCACAAGGCGTGCGTTTGATTGATGACTGGTCATGGTGATTCGTCTGTAAACCTGTTCTGGGAGTTGAAATTGAAAATACTTATTTGGTCTCTCTGGCGCATCTGCAAAAAGTCTTGAGTGAACGCTTCAAGCGATTTTTTGTTCCTGTAATTCTTTGGATTTACTGACCTCTGACCACTGACTTCTGACCACTGGCGGCTGTAAAAAGGTTTTTTTGCAGCCGCATCCTCTCTATCCTCGGCTCTGCCTCAGACTGTATCGACTGTGCCTTGTCTTAAATTTAGCTTAACAGCTAGAACCGGGCCGTGATCGTCCACATGACCTGGTTGTGAGTGTACTCTTCTTCCTGGAATTGATCGTTGCTCGTGGAGCGGTTCTCGTAGACATAGCCCAGGCCCAGGCCCAGCCAGGCTCGCAGTTGGTAGTTGAGGCCCAGGGAGACCACATAGACGTCGTCCTCCCGGCTCGGGAACCCGGCTCCGGTCTCGTAGTCCTCATAGATGTAGGCCAGGTCCGCATTCAGGGAAACCCTTCTGAACAGTTCCTGAGTCCCGCCCAGACCGAAGCGGGTGCTGGTATAGGAGGCCGCTTCCACGTCCGTGGACTCATAGGTATTGCGGATGAGCTCCAGCCGAAAACGGGTCTTGGGCGACATGAGGTAGACCAGGTTCGTCTCCGCGGTCCATTCGATATCTTCATTGAACTCGACGTTGTTCTGATTGCGCTCGTTGTCGTAATCCTTCTTGCTCGCTCCCAGCTTGAGCTCCCCAGTGATCTTGGCCGTAGGGTCGAAGGTCAGCCCGGTGAAGACCTGATGGTACTGGTTGTCCTGGGAGGTGTTGGAATCGATGCCCTGGTTGTTCTCGTCAACATCGTCCTGATTGGGGTAGGACTGGTCCTGCAGCCTGTAGATCAGAAGCAGCGAAGTCTTGGGCAGCACCCGGTAGGTGGACCTGACCTCGAAGCGGTGATCGCTGCGGTCCTGCCACTGGTCACGGAACTCATCGTACTCGAGGTGGTAGTTGTCATAGCTGGTCTCAAGCGTCCAGGGCCCGCCCAGATCCAGGCCCAGGGTCAGCCCGGAGGTGTTGTACCAGCGCCTGACCCGGGGGGTGCCCAGCTGGAAGTTGTTCAGGGTGGAGTACGGGTCCTCGGTGTCCACGAACCGCTCCCTGACTTCGGCGAAAAACCCGCTGGGGGCGGTGTAGAGGCCCTGGCCTCCAAAGGTGTATTCTTCATAGTCGTTTTCCGAGAAATCACTGTAGCGGATGATGTCCACCCTGGCGTCCGCCAGGAGAAAATTCTCGGCGTCTCGGCGATACTCCAGTTCCAGGCCCGGGCTCAGCGTATGCAGGTAGTCCGATTCCTCATCGGTGTGGTCCAGAAAGATATTGTCGTCCCAGGTCCCTTGATAGGAGATCTCGGGATGGATTTGGACCCGCCCCAGGGAGATATTGCCCTGGGGCAGGGCCGGATCCGGGAAAGACAAGAGCACCACCAGGAACAAAGCCGCGGCTATTGTCGCTATATGTTTCATCAATCCTCCTTTACCAGAAGTTGGCCCTGAATAGTCTCTGAACGAAACGGTGATTGGACGCATATGCTTTCGCAAAAGTCATTACAAGAAATAAGATGCCTCGCGCCCGCTCGCAGACTCGCTTGAGCTATGGAGTACGCCGAGAAGAGCAAGAGCATAATTGTGTCTTTTTGACCGGGTGAGAGGAAGAACACCCAGGCAAAAACAGCATCGCCTTCGGCGACCGGGTTGCTTCATTGCCCCCAGGGCTGAGCTCTTTTGACCGTGTCCTGCCTTTCTCCGACACGGTAGTTTTTCCTTCTGACGTCTCTTACTGACTACTGACGTCTGATCACTGATCTCTGGAATTTCTCCCTCTTTGCTCTCTGATAGCTCTGTGACTCAAGTGAGTCTTCGAACGGGCGCGGTATAATTCTTAAAAAAGTGAACAAAAGTAAAAATGTCCTCTCCTTCCAACAGAATTTGGAAGTTAATAAAGAGCTCTGTAATTACGAATGAACCACCAAAATCTCCCTGCAGCATCAACGAAACAGGCTGGCCTGCGGCAGGTCCTGACCGGTCGGAGGTCCGCCGCCGCTGGATCCGGTTGGTCCAAAGTTGAACTGCGGCGGCCCCTCGGCAGCGGCCGGTCCGGTCTGGGGAAGCGTCCCCGGACCACCGGCTACCTGGGTCCCGATCTGTGAAGTGGTCGCCTGATTTTGGGCCAGGACCTGTTCGGCAGCCTCGGACGCGGCCGGGAAATTGTTCTGGTCCAGGTTATTCATACCCAGCTGCAGCGAATCCTGCGAGGCCTGTCCGGCCTTCATGGAACTTTGGGCCAATGCGGCCAATTCCTGTCCAGCCGCCTGATTGCCGGCTTCGAACTGGACCACCGCTTCCAGGGAGTAGGAGAGGCTGGTACTGAAGATTTCGCCGTTGCTGGCTGCGGCTTCGGCCAGGGCCAAGGCTGCTTCGGCTTCGGTATCCGATGCGGCGCTGCCGGCTTGATCCGCCAAAGTCAGGACCTGGTTGTGACTGGACTGGACCTGCTCAAAAGCAGATTCAGCCTGCTGTACAGCAGCCTCGGCTGCTACCAGGGCCGCCTCCAGGGCCTCCCTCTGGGGATCGTTCTCGCCTGTTGTTTCAAGCCGGCCGGCGAGGCGCTCCTTAGCGGCCTGGGCCTCCTCCAGGGCGATCTGGGCGGTATCAAGTTGATTCTGGGACTGGGCTATCACTTGACTGCGCCTCAGCTCCAGGTCTTCTTCCTGGGCCAGAGCTGGTTGCAGCATCGCCCCCAGAATCAGGCAGACCAGAAGCAGCCAACTGCTTGATTTTACGAATCTCATTTCCTTCCTCCTCTTTGTTGGTTGTTCGTTGTCCGTTGTTGGTTGTTGGGATTTCATGGCAGCGTCTTAGGCGCTTAGTGACTTATCCCTGAATCTCTGCAATAAAAAACAAGAAAGCGTGTGCCTAGAAGGAGTTGAAGCCATAAATCAGAGGGCTATTTTCTTTTTCTTAACCGTGAACCGTGAACCGTGAACCTTTGAGCTGCAGGCGCATCCTGATTTAAGAGGTATCAGCCAAAAATCGCACTTCAGCGGGACACCAACAACAGAGGTTTGCCCATCTCCCCCCACATTTTGAGAAAACCCTGTCTGGGAATGCTTTTCAAGCCGTACATGGGGTCCATGACCTTGACCTCTTCCTGATCAAAGCCCCGGACCACCATGAAGTGGCTGAAGGTCTGGGTCCTGCCCCCCAGGCCGAAGACCCGGCCTAGAAAGGACACTTTTTCCGCCTTTTGAACCGTGTACAGATTGTAGGGAACCTCCAGGGCCACCAGGACCGGCCGCTCCTTGGCCAGCTGCTTTTTCAGGAAATCATAGGAGCCGCGTATGGTAAAGGCCTTGAGCCCCTTTTCCAGGGCGATCCGCTTCAGCTCGCCTAAACTGTAGCCATTCGAGGATCGTGACGGGTGGCGCCGCAAAAGCCGGGTCGGGTCGTTGCTCACCCCCCAGTAGTCCATGATGCTGGAAAGTCCGGCCAGGCCGCAACTGGAATCGGTCTGCTGCTTGGTGTATCTGACCTTGAGTATTGGAAGTTGCCCTTTGGTTCCCCAGACAGAGGTCAGCGGCCCGAACCAGAGCAGAATCAGGATCCAGACCAAAAGTGATGCTTTCATCCACAAAAGCATTGTCTCAAGCAGGTATAAGAGTCAAGGGCGAGGACTGCAGGATCTTGTAACTGAGATCCAGGGAGTCGAACTGCACCCCTATGTTTTTCCCTGAGACCCAGCGGATTTTTCCGGTCAACTCGCCCAGGCTGGTTTGCTCGTCTGCCTTGAGCTCCAGTTTGATGCGATCGCCCGGACTCATGGGTCGGGACTCCTGAATCAGTTCCAAGCCAGCACCGCCTCTGCTGATATCTCGAACTTTGGCCTGGATCCAGCCGGTCTGCTTATGAAATGGATTGATGCTGCTCACAACACCGGTGCCCTCGCATTCCCCCCTGCACCAATTCCGTTTTTCGCGATCCGGCATCTTTTTCAGTCTATACCGGCAAAAGAGCTTCGAACAGGCATAGATGCCGATGAAGACCATTCCGGACAGAAGTAAGGCCAGTCCCAGTTGATCGATGCTGGACCAAACATGCCGCGGCTTGCTGTAATCGCCGGCCTGCACCCCGCCGACCCGGCTTTGCGCTTCCTGCTCCTGCAGAAGCTGCTCTTCGCTGGCCGAGAGAGGCTCGGGTTCGGCAAGAGCTGACAAGGCGTCACCGAAAAAAAACAGGGCCAGGAAAAGTACGGACAGTAGAAAACGATTTGTGCTCATGCTACATCCCCTGGTTGACACTCATCGATTTGCTCCGGGATCTGTTCAGCCAGTCGGTCAAAGACGCACGCCGCCCCTGTCAGGGACTTCGACTCCGGATTAACAGGTACAAAGCGGCCTGTGTGGATTACTCCAAAGAAAAATTCTGTTGGTAGCACCATGCAACACAATTAGCAAATACCATACCAGCTTTGGATTTTTGAAAAATATATTTACATTTTATATTTAACAGCCTGCATTGATATGATCTTTTTCAAAAGCACGATGAAACCTTCTGTCGGTCATTGAAAATGCCACCATCGAGAAACCCTGGAGCTGTCTGGAAAAACCAGACAAAACCACCTAAATCACTGAAATCAGGTGTCTGGAAAAACCAGACAGTCGTCTGGAAAAAGCAGACAATTTCATTTTTCCTGAATGATAAGAATGGCATGAATGAAAATGTAATTTTCACTACACGACTCTGATTCATGTTGCTTGGTCATTCATGTGTAAGCCTTTAAAATGATTGATGTATACTACAGGAACAAATTGGGTAGTCTTCCGCAGATACTTTGAAAATGACAGAAAGCAGATTATTGCCCACGGATCACACGGATTGACACCCCAATGAAACCCTGCTTCGCAGGATGCCAAGAGGCATGTTTCATGGGGCAGGCGGATAGGTTTTCTTTTGGAGGTATCGCCAACAGGCGATGACTCCTATTACAGCAGCAAAAAAGTTTTTCCATTATCCGTGTTAATCCGTGTGATCCGTGGGCACAATTCTTTTTTCATGTGCTTGATTCGTAGCCCCCAATTATAAGCAAAGTAATAGCGGATGGGCACCCTGCCAGGGCCGGCGAAATATACGGCGTCGGGTACCAGGATACCGAATAATGGAAAAACTCAATTTATGCGACTGCATGTATAATATTTGGGAAACCTTTTGGACAAACATTTCTTATGATCCCGTTTTCCGCTTTCCGCTTTCCGATATCCGATATCCGATATCCGCTTTCCGCTTTCCGCTTTCCGACTTCCGATATCCGATATCCGATATCCGATATCCGCTTTCCGCTTTCCGACTTCCGATATCCGCTTTCCGCTTTCCGCTTTCCGCTTTCCGATATCCGATATCCGATATCCGATGTCCGATGTCCGATGTCCGATATCCGATATCCGATATCCGATATCCGATGTCCGATGTCCGATGTCCGATATCCGACTTCCGACTTCCGACTTCCGACTTCCGACCCCTGCCCACTGCCTACTGCCTACTGTCCCCTGCCCCCTGTCCCCTGAAAAAAGCCACCCTCTCCCGAAATCTCTGATCGTTGGGCCTGAGCTCCAGCGCCCGCTCCAGGCAGACCATAACATCTTGACCCACGGCCTTGTTCTGCAGGATTTTCAGCCTGAACCTGGTCTCCCCGAGCCTGAGCCAATAGTAGCCGTTGGCCGGAGAACGGAGCAACGCCTCTTCGAAGTGGAGGACGGCCTTTTCCAGCAGTACGAGCTTTATGGTCCGGCCTGCCTGATCTTTGCTCAGCTCCAGGAACTTCCGTCCGGCCCTGTCCCAGAGGGCCGAATTACCCGGGGTCAGCTCCAGGGCTTTCTGAATACTGCTAAGCCCGGGTTCGAACTTCTGGACAATGGTCGAATTTTTCCGGGTCCGGCAGAGGGCCTCGGCCTGGCGCTGATCCAGGACGAAGTCCAGTCCCTTGACCAGGGCCAGGCTGCTCCCGATCAGGACCAAAAGAGCGGCCCCCCTGATCCAGCAGCTGTTTAGATCAGTGGCCGGTAGTCGGTTGTCGGTAGTCAGTCCAGAGCCAACCGTCCACCGCCTACTGCCCACGGACCACCGACCACCGTCCACTGACGACCGACCACCGTCCACTGACGACCGACCACCGTCCACTGACGACCGACCACCGTCCACTGCCCACCGACCACCGCCCACGGACCACCGACCACCGTCCACTGACGACCGACCACCGTCCACGGACCACCGACCACCGTCCACTGACCACCGACTAAGAACCGCGTGCAAGAGAGCCAGGCAGATGGCGAAACTCAGGATATTGGCCGGTATGTGCAGGTTGAAGTCAAAGAAGCTGTGCAGGCCCAGGGCCAGGTAGCCGATGAGCAGGCCACCCCCCAGCCCCACAGCCAGTCGATCCCGGCTCATGTACCACAGGCGCAGGGAGCGGACCAAAAAAAAGAGATAGCCGGCCAGGGCCAGCAGCAGCCCGGGCAGGCCGAGCTCGGCCCCGACCTGCAGCCAGTCGTTGTGGGCCTGGTGGCGATCCACCCTGCCCGACTGATCGGACGGTTCATACTCCGAATACACGGTCCGAAAACCGCCCAGCCCGATGCCGGTCACTGGGTAGTCTGCCAACATAGAACCCGTCGCTGCGGAGAGTTCCAAGCGGTTAGTCAGACCTTCGGTCTGTTCGAAGCGATCGGCCGTCTCTTCCACCCCGACCTGGATGCCGTAGATGGCGATGACCAGGAGAAAGACCCCCAGCCAGAGGCCAATTCCCCGCGCAGATCGTCTGATCGCAAACAGCAGGCCAATGATCAGGACCCCGGCCGCCAGGCAGATGACCCCGCCCCTGGAACCGGTCAGCAAAAGCCCCACCCCGAAGAAAACCCCCAGGCTGAAAAAGAGCAGGGATTTGCTCCGCTCCAGCCACAACACGCAGAGGCCTTTCCAGGTCCCTCTCCTGCGGCTCTTTGTCTCTTCCCGCTTCCCGGACTCCGGCCAGAAGGCCAGTCCCAGCCCGAAAGCCACGGGGATGGCCAGTTCCAGGAAACCGGCCAAGTGGTTGCGGTTGATGTAGGTCCCGGTCAGCCAGCCCTGGCCTCTTGTACGCTCCCACCACCAGATATGCTGGACAGGAGAAGCGGATTGGATCAGGCCGTAGATGACCTGGAACAGGGCCAGACCCACCAAGCCCATAGCCAGGGTCTGAACCCTGCTCTGTGATTTCACACTGTAGAGCACCATCAAAAAGAACAGGGCCTGGGCCATGTGCTCTATCCCCAGGCGCAGGCTGGTGAAGGAATCCAGGCTGAGGCTGAGAGAACCCAACTGCTCCAGCACCCCGGCCTCCACCAGGGGCAGGTGCATGTGCAAAGTTTCCGGAGACAAAACCCCCACCCAGTCCGGAGGCAGCGGCCAGAGCTGCCAAGCCCACAGCCCGAAAAACAAAACCAGAAACAACAGCAGGGGATGTCCCGGGCCCGGCCGCACCTGCTCCCACCTTCCGCTCAAAATCGCCTTCATCGACCAGCCGGCCACGATCAACCAGGCCGCCGCGAAGATCACCACCTGGGACAGGGTCGCGGCCCAGGCATGCACCCCGCCGAAGGCCAGCTGATTGAAGGCCAGTATGAAAAAGCAGACCCAAAATATGAAACAGTTCATGGCTGAAATTTAGAAAGAAATGCCGGAATTCTGGAATGCTGGCATGCTGGTCGGAGCTTCGCGCCTATGCTGGAATTAACAAGAAATTCTGGAATGCTGGAATGCTGGTCGGCGCTTCGCGCCTATGCTGGAATTGTAGCGATGTTGTCCATCGCCGAACCGGAAGACCGCCAGATCTGATCATTCAAACCGAAATCTTGCGAAAACGGTGCCTGGTTGATAACCTTATACACAACTCGGCATAATTCTCTTGCCTATTGCCAGCAGGGCAAATCCTCAAATAGTTCATACTTCATGCAAGCCACACCGCTCTTTCTTCTTTCCTTATCTGTATATCTACCATTTTTTTACATTCTTCAATCCCAGCATTCTTATTCTTTTGTCTTCAATGCCAGCATGCCAGCATCCCAGCATGCCAGCATCCCGGCATTCTTAATCTTATTCATATTCAAATTCATATTCTTATTCATATTCTTATGTCTTCAACCCGCTACCGCCGTGCCTTCTCTTTTCAAGCCCTTTGTATCCTGTATAAACCTCTGTCCACATCCTGGACAGACCAGATCATCATTCAGCCGCTCTCCACATTCGCACATCCAGCCGATCTGCCGGCCCGGATTACCTACGATCAGGGCTTGATCTGGTACATCTTTCGTGACCACGGCTCCGGCCCCGACAAATCCGTACTGACCGACGGTCACCCCGCAGACTATTGTGCAGTTGGCCCCCAGGGTGGCCCCTTTTTTGACCAGGGTCTGCCGGATCTGATCCATCTTGGCAATTTCGGCCCTGGGATTGTAGATGTTGGTAAAAACCATGCTCGGTCCGCAAAATACTCCATCTTCCAGGGTCACGCCCTTGTACACGCTAACGTTGTTCTGGATCTTGCACCTTGAACCGATGCTCACCTCCGGGCCTATGACCACGTTTTGTCCGATATTGCACTTTTCCCCCAAACGGGAGTTTTGAAGCACATGAGAAAAATGCCAGATCTTGGTACCCTCCCCTATTTGAGCCGGCTCATCCACAACTGCTGTTTCATGCACGAAAACCGATGAAGATGACTTCCGGGTTTTACCAGGAGCAGACTCCAGACGGATGGGAGCCAGAAAGGGTCTTTTGAACTCGTCTCTTCTGTCTGATTCCCTTTTGTTCATGGGAGAAACATTTTCCTTTTGATCCGCGCTGTCGATTGAGAGGCGGGCCGACCTGAGTATATCGCAGTTGAGTGAAGCCTGGGCAGACTTGAGGACCTTGAGCACCCTGAGTCCCTCCTGTCCGTCAGTGATCGGCTGCTGGCCGGTCTCCAGACACTGGATGAACTGCTCACACTCGGCCCGAAGGGGCTCAATCTGTTCCAAGGGCACCGCTTCCGCTTCTGCCTTGGCCGGAACCGGTATTCCGTCCTCCCAATTGATCTCATGGGCGAACAAGAGCAGCTTCTCGTGCAATGGCCTGGTGTCGTCAAAGACCGCCATCTTCTTATCCCCGACCACCACCAGCTTCTGTTCCTTCAATGGATGCAGCCAGGAGACAAAGATATGGGATTTGAGTCCCGAGGGAAATTCCAGATAGGTGTTCGTCACGTCGGCGATCCGTTTGTGCAGATAGTATCCTCCCGTGGCCCGGATCGACTCTGGCTCCTCCCTGGCCAGGGCCAGGATCATGGAGATATCGTGAGGTGCAAAGGACCACAGAATGTTTTCCTCCCGCCTGATCTTACCCAGGTTGAGCCGGTGGGAGTAGATATAGTTAATCCGTCCCAGCTGTCCTGAGTGGGCCAGCTCCTTGAGTTTGATAAATCCTGGATGGTAGTGCAGCAGATGACCAACCATGAGCACCTGCCTTTTTTCAGCCGCCAGGGAGATGAGTTCCCGGGCCTCTGATTCCTCCAGGGTCAGTGGTTTCTCTACATAGACATGCTTGCCTGCCAAAATGACTTCTCTGGCCAGATGAAAATGGGTCTCGGCCGGTGTGGCGATGGCAACACCTGCCAGTTCGTCGTCCTGAAGAACTTCAGCCAGCTGCAGAGATGTTCTGACCTCGGGATAACTCTTTTGAAGAGCCGTAAGTGCTTCATGATTCTTGTCGCATATCCATTTGAGCCGACCCAGTTCCGCAAAATTTCTGACCAGGTTCCGCCCCCAGTATCCGGAGCCAACCACGGCAACCTGTTTCATGGTCACATCCTTATTGCTAGTGTTTTCTGTTTTCTTTTCCCAGCAAGGCCAGGAGAAGCATGGACAGGCCGGCCGCGGTCATGCCCGTTGTGACGCCCAGAACATTGGCCAGGATATCGTCGGGACTGAATGTACGCTGCAGTACTGAACCTTGAATCCATTCAAAGCAAATACTGATCAGGCACACCAACCCCAGGATTATTAAAGCCCTGGACCAGCCGAACCCCTTGCATACGGTAAAGCCCAGCAGGGCATAGATCAGAGCGTGCTCGACAAATCCGTTCTCCGAAAGGTTCACATCCCCGCTCGGAGTCCACTGCCCTGGAAGGAGGGAGGCCACCACGATCAGAAGGTAGCAGCCGGCGGCAATAAGTTTCCATTTCATGTCCAGATCAGCCACCATTTAATCATCTCCTCCTCCCCGCCTTCCTCACTCCGCATTATGCTTTAAAAGTCTATCAGTTATTTTTATAAATATTCAATAGTTAAATGTCAGGCCTGCCAGAGGCAGGGCTGTCCACTGTCTTCCGTCCTCTGTCTTCCGTCCTCTGTCTTCCGTCCACTGTCTTCCGTCCACTGTCTTCCGTCCACTGTCTTCCGTCCTCTGTCTTCCGTCCACTGTCCTCCGTCCTCTCTCATTCTCTCACTCTCCCTCACTCCTTCTTCTCCCTCTCACCCTCACCCGCTCCTCGCTCCACGCACAACGATATTGTACATGGTCAAAAAGAAGTACCTGACCTGGGTTCTGAGTGGAGCCCGAAAAAAGTCCTTGAGGTAGCGCTCTTCCGAGGAGCAGATATCCTCCAGGGTCTCGGGCAGGTCTGCATAAAAAGGCGGCAGAAGACCGGGTTTGCTTTCGAGCCTGAGCTCCTGAAGCCGGCTTGGGTAGAGTGAAAAAAAGTGACGGCTCAGGGGTCTGACCCCGATCAGCTGGAGATCCCCCCGCAGCCAGTTAAAGAGCATGGGCAGCTCGTCCAGCCACAGCTTGCGCATGACCCACCCCCATTCCGTAACTCGGAAATCGTCGGCGATCTTTCCCCCGGGGCTGAGGTTGTTTCTGGCGTATATGTAATCCTGAAGAAACTCCGAATAGGGATGCATGGTCCGGAATTTGTAAACCAGAATAGGCCGACCCTTGGCTCCAGTCCGGTGCAGGGTGACCAGAGGGCCGTATGTCGGATCGCACACCTCAGAGGGTGTTTTGGTCTTGCGGGCAATGAAGTAGAGATAATCGTCGAAATCCTCGGAAGCCATGATCTCAAAGCCGCAGAACGACAAGCGCCCCAGGACCTCGGCCTTGGATATGGTTCGGTTCCTGCCTTTGGTCAAGGCAAAATAGACCTGCTTGGTACCCGGCAGCTTGGGCAGGACACGGTGTAGAAAGAAGTGAAGCAGGCTCAGGACCAGGGACAGGTTCTTGGAGTACCTCCGTTTAAAGCGCCCCCGGACGTTGCGGTAGGTCTGGACTTTGCCCACAAAGTAGCCGCCTTTTTTCATGAGGCGGTGCACTTCAAGAAAATAACGGTTCAAAAAGCGCTGATCATTGCTGCGGTGCAGATTGAGCAAAAAGCTCAACCCATGTTCACCGGCCAAGGGCTGCAGGCTCAGATAATCGTCCGTGCTCACGATCAGGGAGCGGTTTTTGTAGACCCGCTTCAGATCGAGGTGCTGATCGATAAAGTCAAAGAGCCAGGGCTGAATGAGCTCGAGCCCCGCCTGCAGCGAAGAACGGACCGGCTTTTCCAGGGTAATCCCCTGCCCCGGGCAGTTCCCTGGCAGTTGATAGTTTTCCTGGGCTGTCATGGCCCGTATTTCGGCCGCAGTGACCACATCCTGTTTCCCGGTCCCTGTGATCCGATAGGCGAAATACAGGCCAAAGAGCACTGGCTCCAGACAGAGCATAAGCATCAGGGTGCCGAAGATCTGCAGCCTGGAGTAGAACAGAAGATCCAGTCCGAAGATCAAGGCCGCCAGGAACCCGGCCATGAGAAAAGCGCTCTTGAAACAGACCTCCAGCGCGCTCAGGTAGTTGGAAAGGACCTGTTTGGAGAACTTACGGGTCAGCCAGAAGGTCACGACCCAGACTCCGATCATCAGTTGGAGCAGGAACCAGTAGTCCGGGGTCAGGTGTAGTGTTCCCCGTTTTACGTAATTAATGCTCAGAAAGGCCCCGATGAGCAGGAGAAAATCCAGAATGGCCAAGGGCAGGATCAAGACTGATCCGGAAGGCTGTTCAGTATCCTTTTTTTGCCGAATCAAGCCAAAGCGCTTGAACCTGATGAGCCAGATGGTATAGATCGCAAGCTCTAGAAAAAGATAGAGAGCCACCGTACCGAAGATATGCATTCTGGGTAAGCCCGACAGCTGCAAAAGGACCAGAAGAATGGACACGGCCAGCCCCAAAATAAGAGCAGACCAGACCAGCCTGGAGACCACTTCCCGGATCGCGATCTCGAAGATGCGGCTGCACTTCCTGGTCAAAACCGTGTTGATAATCCAGACCAGCCCGAAGACGGCTCCTAGTTTGCATTGAGTGGCTATCCCCGGGATTTGCCCATGATCCCAAATCGACACTCCGGCAAAGGCCAGAAAGAGCAGAACGACGTCAACCAGGCAATAGAAGCCCGTCCGGTCAATACTCCAGGATCGACTGTTTTCTCCGTTGTCAGACTGCCTGTTTGCAAACATGGCTGCATCACCTTTTTTAGACTCGAACAATTCCAAGGACCGCCTCGATCTTTTTGAGCGCGCTGCAGATGCACTCCGCCCCTCTCGGGGGCAACTGGCTGGAATCCAACGGCCGGCCCTCTTTGGGCCAAACAAACGAAAACAATAAGAATTTGCTGCTATTGAATCCACCTGTACAAGCCTATAGCAAGATCCATACCACCTCTTACTTTTCCGAAGAGGCGGTAAAGAATTGCAGTCTAAGATTCTGCAATAAATTGAATTTATGAAAAGCGTTGGCAGGGGTTCGCAGCCAGTCCAGGAAGCTGCAGATAGGTGAAAAACGAATGGTGTCTGGAAAAATCAGACAAAATCAGCTAAGGGGTTGAATTCATGTGTCTGGAAAAATCAGACAGCAGTCCGGAAAAAGCAGACAATATCTTATAAGGGAAGCAGCCCCACCGCGACAGCGGGGACAGTTTTTGTCCGGCAGGTTCTTTTTCCTGACGGGCAAAATTAGTCATCTTCTCCCTTTTCCGTGTCATTCCGTGTGTTCCGTGGGCACTCTTTTTTCCTTTCTTCTTTCCGTGGCCTGCCCTGATTAGCTGAGACGGTTATCAGGGCAGACCCGGCAGCTGAAAGCTTCATTGCCTGGCCATCCGATACGCACCTGAAGTATTCTTCACTGGGTTAAACCTTCTTCCGTTTAACAGGGGCGGGCAAACTCTGCCTCTTCTCTGTAAGTGTCAAATGGGGGGCTAAACGCACCCGTGCGCCAGAGGCGAAGGGTTTTCCCCGTGGCCGGCACAGCCACAAATTTTTTGACGGTCGAGCGGTATTTGGATCTTTTGGAGAAGGTTTTTGTCATTTACCGGCGAGGAGGCTTCAGCCGGAATTTGCGCAAGGAGGTCACGAAGAGTCAGCGGTATTATTTCTGCGACACCGGTATACGAAACGCCCTGATCAACAATTTTAATCCATTGGATATCCGCAATGACGTCGGGGAGCTTTGGGAGAATTACATTCTTACGGAACGGCTCAAGAAGCAGGACTATCTTCGCCATTCAGTGAACGCCTATTTCTGGAGAACATACGATAGAAAGGAGATCGACCTGATTGAAGAAGGCCAGGGTCAATTGGCCGCCTTTGAGGTCAAATGGTCAAAAGATCGAAAAAGCCCTCCAAAAGACTGGTCAACCGCGTACCCAGGCGCTTCATATCAGACAATTCACAGAGAGAACTATATCTCCTTCCCTGTCCTGTGAAATTCACGAAGTGACCTGCGTAGCAGGATTTCACTGGGATTTTCCTGACGGACAAAAGTAGTCATCTTCTCCCTTTTCCGTGTCCTTCCGTGTGTTCCGTGGGCAAAGTTCTTCCTCTTCTCTTCCTCCCGGTATTCCAGCTCGATCTGCAGGCACACCTGGTAGACAGCTTCCAGGAAACCTCAGAAGCAGATGTATAGCCCACGGAACACACGGAACACACTGAATAAAGGGAAGCAGCCCCACCGCGACAGCGGGGACAGTCGGAGTTTTTGGCCGGCAGTGTCTCTTGCCCTGAAACATTTATCCTGTGAAATGTTTACCCCATGAAACCTTTTTTTGTTTAATCGGGGCACGGCAGTGCCAGTGATAACGAATTTCACCGGGAGCCCGTAGGGCTCCTGCGTAGCAGGGTTTAACCGGGGTTTTCCTGGCGGGCAAAATTGCCGTGGGGGGCCGCTACTCCCTTATTGACACTGCTCTATATTGGTTGTAAACTTGATAAAGTTTTGGTTAATAATCATCACCGGAGGATAAAAAAACAATGAATGATTCCATAGCCACAGAGACCCAGATCAAAAAAGAGATCATGTCGTTGCCATTAGACAAACGGGGACAATTACTCCAGTGGCTTATCGATATGGACAAGCGCGATTGGGATCTCCAATTAGAGGAAGACTTTTCCGGGGAAGGGGAAGGGGTTTCTTTACTCCACCAGGTAAAAGAGGATTTCAGATCCGGCAGATGTGAGCGATGGGAATAGCCTCTTATACTCATCCTTCCTTCTGGAAATGCTACAAAAAGCTCCCGAAAGACGTCCAGGATCTTGCGGACAAGAAATTTACACTCTTCCGCTCTTATCCTTTCCATCCATCCTTAGGTTTTGCCCCTAAAGGGAATGTCTGGACGGTTGATATTGGCCTGCATTACCGCGCCATTGCGTGGCGTGAGGACGTAAATGTGATCTGGTTTTGGATTGGTACCCACGAGGACTATAACAAGCTCATGAATCGCCTCGGTTAATGGAAGCGTAACGCACCTTACCGTTCTTATTCAAACCCACCTTCAGAGAAGCCATTCCATTCATCTTATAGTTCCCGTCCACTCGTCCAATCGTTCAGCCGCCCTCTTTTTCTGTCTTCAGTTCTCTGTCCTCCGTCCTCTTTTTTAATCGTCCAGCCGTCCCTTCTTCCAGTGCACTGGGGTGTTCCGTGGGTTAAGGTTGTTCAGTGAGGAACTCATTGTTTGTCAGCGTATTTCGAGTTCATTGACAAGTTCCGTAAGTGGTTGTACAATAAAGTTATGCATAAGAATTTTAAAATTAACAATTATTTTGAATTTTGTCCCTGAACATGGAAGCGGAGGTATTGGTTATGGCTAAGGCTATGCTAGAAATTCCTGATGAGCAATATGCTGAATTGAACAAGTATAAAGATAAGTTGAGCGAGTTGCTTTTGTTGGGATTGTCGCAAATGAAAATTGAGGAAGCCCTTGTATTCTATCAAAGGGGGCTCGTGTCTTTTGCCCGTGGATCTGAATTAGCCGGTATTTCTCAGGCAGATATGATGAAGCAGGCCATGGCCCGGGGAATTGAACCCCATTGGTCTGACGAAATGATTGAAGAAGAGTTGGCATATCGAAATAATGCATTGCCGTCCAATGGGTAATCGCTGCGGGTTCTACAAGCGCCGTGGCAATTTCTAATTCATGTAATTGTTTACCGTTGGTAATAGCGGAAAAATCTTCCTCCCCATCCACGCCTGCCCCGCCTGCCTGGTAAAATATTTACCACATGAAATACTGCTCCTGCAGTCCAGCTCTGCTGGATTTCATTGGGGACGAAGTCTCAACGAAGCGTATTTTACTGGGTCCCCGAAAGAATGTTTCACTGGGGTGTTCCGCCTGCCCCGCCTGCCCTATGAAATCTCTTCTCATTTCATCGGGGTAGCTAAGCTTTGTGATGGTACTGGGGTGGGCCATTTTCTGCTTCCCAAAAAAGAACTTTTGCCCACGGAACACGTGGAAAAGTACGGAAATTACATTCTATGCCGCGCAGCGGCGGAAGCCTTTTGCCCGGCAGTGTCTCTTTTTCTGCCGGGCAAATTACTTTCTTCTTTCCGTGTCATTCCGTGTGTTCCGTGGGCAATCTCTTCCTTTTTTTCTTTTTTCCGTGTCCTTCCGTGTGTTCCGTGGGCAATCTCTTCCTTTTTTTCTTTTTTCCGTGTCCTTCCGTGTGTTCCGTGGGCAACACTCTTCTTTCCTTTCTTCTTTTCGTGCCTGCCCTGATTAGGCTGAGATGGTTATCAGGG
>JAIPER010000300.1 GCA_021737115.1 Desulfohalobiaceae bacterium | reverse complement strand
CCTAAACTATGATCTTGCATAATCGAGAACTCTTTGCGGATTTATGGTTTTAGTCATGAGATACGGTCCGGTTTCCCCCATGTCGCGAGCCAAAGAAAACCAGAGAACCTCTCAGCGAGGGGCGCGCAAGAGAACCCTGGTACGAAGTCTGAATTTATGCCAACTTCTGATTAAAGGTGAAATTTATGAGCAATGACATATCCCAGGTTGGAAACGGGCTGCAGGCCCTGTCCGCAAAAAGCTCGGCCCCGGGGTCAAAAGACGGGCCAACCCTTTCCAGGGCGTTTGAACAAATATTCGAGGAGACCGCCAAAAATATCCAGAAGGCGGATGAGACGGCCTTGCAGATGAACAGCGGCGGGGAGGCGGATCTGCACGAAGCGATGATCGCCATGGAAAAGGCGGACATCTCTTTGCGCCTGCTGGTTCAGGTCCGGAACAAGGCGGTGGACGCCTACAAAGAGATCATGAGGATGCAGGTTTAGTATCCAGTTTGCCTTTTTGGTTCATTAATCCAAAAAGGCAAACTGGATAAGGCAAAACATTTCATACGACCGAAGTAGATGGCTGAGTTTATATTCAAGCACTAATTAAAGGCTGGTGGACCATGGCCGAATCTCCCGTCAGGACCCTTGTCGAGAATATCAAGAACTGGCCTATCTCCAGAAAATTGGCCCTGGGCGGAGTAGTCCTGCTGTCCCTGGTCTTTTTTCTGCTTATCATCCTTCAGGCCAACAAGGCTGAATACAGGCCCTTGTACACCGGCCTTGCTCCGCAGGAAGCCGCTTCCGTGACCGGATGGCTGAAAGAACAGGGGGTCCCCTATGAACTGACCAACAGCGGCCGCTCGATTTATGTCCCGGCCGCGATGGTCTATGAAACCAGGTTGAACCTGGCCGGGGCCGGGCTTCCCAAGCAGGGGGGGATGGGCTTTGAGATCTTTGATAAGCAGAGTTTCGGAGTTACCAAATTCACGCAGAAGATCAATTATCAGAGGGCCTTGCAGGGTGAACTGGCCCGGACGATCATGGCCCTTGATGCGGTCAAGTCAGCCAGGGTGCATCTGGTGCTCCCTGAGGAGCGTCTGCTGCAGGATCAGCAGGAACAGGCCAAAGCCTCAGTGGTTATTGATCTGGCAGAGGGCCGGGCTCTGGATATGACCCGGACCCAGGGGATCATTCATCTGGTGGCCGGGAGCATCGAGGGCCTGAAAAAAAACCAGGTCACGGTGGTCGACACCAGCGGTCGGACCTTGAGCCAAAACAGCGGCACTGAAGTCGGTCAGATCATGCTCCCGGATAAGCTCAAATTCAAGAACACCCTGGAAGGCCGTCTGGAGAAACGGGCCCAGTCTCTTTTGGACCGGGCCCTGGGCCAGGGGAGTTCGGTGGTCAGGGTCACGGCTGATCTCGACTTTACCCAGGAAGCAATCACCAGTGAAGAATACGATCCGGACAGCCTGGTCCCCAGAAGCGAGAAGGTCACCGAGAGTGAATCCGGATCCAGACGATCCGGGGGGGTTCCCGGGGTGGAGTCGAACCTTGGCGGTGGAAGTACTGCCAACTCCGGTCCGATTCCCAGCCGGGAAAGTTCAGAAGTGACCAACTATGAAATCAGCAAGACCGTGAAAAGAATCAAAAGCCCGGTGGGGCAGGTAAAGAAAATATCGGCCGCCGTTCTGGTTGCTGAAAAATTCAAGCCGGGAGTCAATGGAGAACCAGGCTCCCATGTGCCTCTAACGCCTGAAAAAATTGGATCGATCAGGAGAATGATCGTCAGCGCCATTGGTCTCGACCCGGATCGGGGAGACCGGATAGAAGTCGTTTCCATGCCTTTTCAAAAGCAGATGCTGGAAGGAAGCGGGGGTGCATCAGCCGGCTCTGCTGTCTATGATTATATTCCCTATGCCAAGTACGCGCTCTTGCTGTTTTTGGCGGTCCTGCTCTATTTCGTGCTCGTCCGCCCGCTGGTGAAGACCCTGCGGGGAGAGTCGGCAATCTCGGCCAAGACCGTGACTGAGTTGGAGGACGAGTATGGGTCCGAGAAGAAAGCCCTTGATCCGCCGGCCCGCTTGCGGCAGGAGCTGACCAACAGCCAGGTGACCCCCACCCAGGTGATCAAGACCTGGCTCAAAGAGGGATAGGCAATGAAAAAGGATTTCACCAAGATGACCGGTGCGGAAAAGGCGGCTTATCTTTTGTTGTGCCTTGGGGAAGAGGCCACCGCAGAGGTCTTTAAAGAGCTGAAAGACGAAGAGGTCAGATGGATCAGCAGTTATATGAAAGGGGTGGAGCATGTGCCGGCCGACCTGGCCAAGCAGGTGGAGGAGCAGTATCGCAAGACCCGGCAGGAGTATGCCGGGTTGTTCGTTGATGGGGGCGAATTTGTGAATAACGCCTTGACTTCCACCGGAGACAGCAACCGGGTGGAGTCCATTCTGGATGAACTCAACTCAGAGTTCGGGGGGAAGCCTCTGGAGACCATTTCCATGATGGAACCACGAATGGTGGCGGGTTTATTGCAAAACGAGCATCCCCAGACCGTGGCCTTGATTTTGTCCACCCAGAAAGCAGATCACACCGGCAATGTGCTCTACTATCTGCCTGAAGATTTGAGAGCGGATGTGGTCTACAGGATAGCCAGGATAGAAAAGGTCTCCCCGGAAGTCATTCACCAGATTGAAGAGGCCCTGCAAAGAGAGATCGGGGGCTTCGTCAAGAAAGATCAGCACCATGTCGGTGGGGTGGACAAAGTGGTCGAGATTTTGACCAGGATGGAACGAGGGGTCGAGGAGAGCATTCTGAACGGGATCGAGGAAATGGATTCCGAGACTGCCGAGAAGATCAAAAACCTGATGTTCACTTTCGACGATCTGTCCCTGATCGATAATGTCGGCATGCAGAAGATCTTACGGGAAGTCAAGAACGAGACCTTGACCCTGGCCCTGAAGACGGCCCCTGATAACGTAAAGGACAAGATATTCAAAAACATCAGTGAGCGGGCCGCGGATATTATCACCGAAGACCTGGAGGCGCTCGGCCCGGTCAGGTTGTCCGAGGTGGAGCAGGCCCAGCAGAGTATCGTCAAGATTGCCTTGAGACTCGAAGAAGAGGGCCAGATCGTCATGGCTGGAGGAGGTCAGGAAACCCTTGTCTAAGATATTTCCTTCCGGCAGCGGAGTTCAGTTCGAGAGTGTCACCTTTCTGGATCTCGAGTCCAGGGATGCCGGTAAGGACTCGTTTTTTGTGCCCAAATTCCAGCCTAAACACAGACAAAAAGAGGAGCGGGCGGCTGAAAAACCCGAGGCATCTGCGACCAAGCAAACCAAATCGGCTCCGGAACAGAAGATCGACCTGGAGGCGATCAAGAAAGAGGCCTACACAAGAGGGAAAAGCGACGGTCGCCAGGAGGCCGAAGGAAAACTGCATACCGCTTCCCAGGCCCTGGCCGATGGATTGGAACAGATCAGCCGCTTGCGTGAATCCTTGCTCACAAAGAGCAAGGAGGATATGGTCCGCCTGATCATAGGAGTGGCCAGACAGGTCATCCAGACCGAAGTAGAGGAAAAGAAGGAAATCGTGGTGAAGACGGTGACCAGGGCCCTGGAGGCAGCGGTTCAATCGGATGAATACACCATCACGGTCCATCCGGAGGATCTGAAAGTGGTGACTGAACAAGAGCCTCTGCTTTTGGCCGGCATGAGAGGGCTGCAGAATATTTCGTTTCGGACCGATGAGGCCGTCTCCAGAGGCGGATGTCTGGCTGAATCCCATACAGGTGACGTCGATGCGGCTATCGAGACACAACTAAATGAAATGCATGAACATCTTCGCAAGGAGATCCTGACCGACAGCAGGACCTTTGAAGAGTAAAAAACACCATTTATGACGTAAGTATATGCAACAGGTCTTAGATTCGTTAAACCGGGTTAATCCATTGCGTGTCCAGGGCAAAGTGACCAGGATCGTCGGTCTGCTCATAGAGGGCTATTGTCCCCTGGCCACCCTCGGTTCCCTCTGTGAGGTGACCCCCCTGCACGGCGGGCAAGCGATCCGGGCCGAAGTGGTCGGATTCAAGGAGAGCGTGGCTCTTCTCATGCCCCTGGGGGAGATGCACGGGCTCGGGGTCGGCAGCGTCATCAGGGTCCTGGATGCGAGTGCGCAGCTCGAGGTGGGACCATCCTTGCTGGGTCGAGTGCTCGACGCCCTGGGAAGGCCGGTGGACGGCCAGGGAGCTGTTCAATACACAGAGAAGAGGGATTTGTATCATCTGCCGCCTGGTCCCATGGATCGGAGTCAGATTGCCGACATCCTTGATCTCGGGGTCAGGTCCATCAACGGACTCCTGACCTGCGGCCGGGGGCAGAGAATGGGGATCATGGCCGGTTCCGGGGTGGGCAAGAGCGTCCTTCTGAGCATGATGGCCAGAAACACCGAGGCGGATGTCAATGTTATCGCCCTGATCGGGGAAAGAGGCCGCGAAGTCAGGGAATTTATCGAAGACGATCTGGGTGAGGCCGGTTTGGCCCGCTCGGTCGTGGTGACCGCGACTTCAGACCAGTCTCCGCTGATGAGGATGCGGGGCGCCTTCACCGCCATGGCCATGGCTGAATATTTTTGTGCACAGGGCAAAGATGTCTTGCTGATGATGGACTCGGTCACCCGTTTTGCCATGGCCATGCGGGAAATCGGCCTGGCTGTGGGGGAACCGCCGACAACCAAAGGATATACGCCCTCGGTTTTCTCCAGGCTGCCGAAGCTATTGGAGCGGGCCGGCAGTTTTAACGGCCTGGGCAGCATCACCGGACTGTTTACGGTCCTGGTCGAGGGCGATGACATGAATGAACCGGTGGCGGATGCGGTTCGTTCAATTCTGGATGGACATATTGTTCTTTCCCGTGAACTGGCGGCCAAGCATCACTATCCGGCTATAGACGTGCTCCATTCCAACAGCCGGGTCATGCAGCGGCTCGTTGATCCGGATCACTTAAGGATGAGTGGACGTATCAGGGAAACTTTGGCCGTGTACGCGGAGCAGGAAGAGCTGATCATTATCGGGGCCTATAAGCAGGGACCCAACCCCAGAATCGTCA
>JAIPER010000299.1 GCA_021737115.1 Desulfohalobiaceae bacterium | reverse complement strand
CGGGTTTCCCATAGGCGGGGTGGCCGCCTTCGACATGGATAAGGGCATCGTTTCACCCGGTGGGGTGGGCTACGACATCAATTGAGGGGTGCGTCTGCTCCGCTCAGGTTTGAGTGGACAGGAGATCCGTAACGTCGCCAACGGGCTTGCCGAGGTCCTCTCCCTGAAAATTCCCTCCGGCCTTGGATCCAGCCGCAAGGATTTCAGCCAGGATGTCAAGACGCTGCGCAGGATTCTCGAACAGGGGGTCGGATGGGCCCATGAACAGGGGTATGCCTCAAAGGAAGACGCAGCCCACATCGAGGCCCAAGGCTGCATTTCCGGGGCGGAACCGTCGCAGGTGAGCGAGCGGGCCCTGGAGCGGGGAAAGTCCCAGCTCGGGACTCTTGGTTCCGGGAATCATTTTCTGGAGGTCGGCTATGTCCGGGAGGTCTTTGACGAGCGGGCCGCCGCAGCCATGGGACTGGAAAAGGACCTGGCCACCGTGCTCATCCATACCGGGTCCCGCGGACTGGGGCATCAGATTTGCAGCGACTCGCTCTCCCTCATGATGCAGGCCGCTCGGTCCTACGGCATCCACCTGCCGGACCGACAACTCTGCTGCGCCCCCATTGGATCTGTCGAAGGACGGAAGTACCTGGCCGCTATGGCCTGTGCGGCGAATTTCGCCTTTGTGAATCGGCAGATGATCACCCACTGGACCCGGGAAGCCTTTCAGGAGGTCTTCGGGATGGTGGGCAGCGAATCCGGACTGGAGCTCGTCTACGATGTCTGTCACAACA
The DNA here is from genome assembly GCA_021737115.1 of Desulfohalobiaceae bacterium. GTDB lineage: Bacteria > Desulfobacterota > Desulfovibrionia > Desulfovibrionales > Desulfothermaceae > JAABTT01. The sequence goes on along the minus strand of JAIPER010000299.1, from coordinate 4,316 downwards.
TCGCCAAACTGGAAACCCATCAGGTGCAGGGCAAGGCGACCCGTCTCTGCGTCCACCGCAAAGGGGCCACCCGGGCCTTTCCCCAGGGGCACCGCGAGGTGCCCGAACGCTATCGGGCCGTGGGGCAGCCGGTGCTGGTTCCCGGGGACATGGGTCGCTGCTCCTACGTTTTGGTGGGCACGGAGTCGGGCTATGCCGAGACCTTTGGGTCGGCCTGTCACGGGGCCGGCCGGGTCATGAGCCGAAAACAGGCCCAAAAGGCCGCCGGAGGCCGGTCTGTGATCAAGGAACTCGAAACCCGGGGGATCCTGGTCAAGGGCGCCAGCCGGGCCACCCTGGCCGAGGAGATGTCCCAGGCCTACAAGAATGTCGATGACGTGGTCGAGGTGCTCCACCAGGCCGGGATCTGCCGCAAGGTGGCCAGGCTGGATCCCCTGGTCGTGGTCAAGGGGTGATCCGCAGTCCAGGGAGAAGATCGATGCAGGGCTTCCGCTATTTCGAACATACCGGTGACCTGGGGGTGGAACTTTACGGGGACACCCTGGAGGATCTTTTTGAGCATGCCGGCGAGGCCTTCACCGACATTGTGATCGATCCGTCGAGCGTGCGTCCTCTCCAGGAAATCGAGCTCCGGGTGGAGGCCCCCGATCTGGAGCAGCTGCTGGTGGAATGGCTGTCCGAGCTGATTTTCCGCTTCGATGCGCATGGACGCCTCTTTTGCCACTACCATATCCGGTCCCTGGATGCGCAGCGGCTGGTCGGGACGGCCCGGGGCGAGGTGTTTGATCCCACCCGCCATACCATCCGGACCGAAGTCAAGGGCGCGACCTATCACCAGCTGGAGCTGCGGCGATATGAGCAGGGATGGAAAGGCCGGGTGATCTTCGACCTCTGAGCACGGCTAGGCGTCCAGGCTCGGTCAGTGAAGGCTGGAAGCCCCCAATGGATTTATCAATTTATCAGGTTGAAAAAATAAATCATGTCGCAACTGACGTCTTTACCCGTCTCGATTTGTCGTTCTTTTGGACATCGTTCTCAAGTTCTGAAAAATTGTCGATTTTAACACTTGAACCATCCGGAAAGCGGGCAATGATGTCCAGTTCACCGCCCATGGCCTGAATGTGGCTTCGCAAGGTGGAGATGTACATGTCGGTTCGTTTTTCCAACTTGGCAACGGCAGGCTGCTTGACCTGTAATACATCAGCCAGAACTTTTTGAGTCATCCCCCGAGCCTGCCTGACTTCGTGCAATGGCAGCTCAGTCAGCATTTCCTGTGCTTTGTCCTGTGCCTTTTCCCTGGCCTCGGATGACATTTGCTCCCGCAATCTGGAAAATTTCTTAGCCATATCTTATTTCCTCCAAGTGTTCATCATAGAGCCGGTCAGCAATAGGAACATATGTTTCATACCAACGATCGTCTCCGGACTTGTCTCCTCCTATCAGCAAAATGGCCGTCCGTCTGGGGTCAAAAGCATAAAGTGTTCGTAGCGGCCTTCCTTCATGCTGACTCCGGAGTTCGCGCATGTGAGAGTGTCTGGAACCGTGAATCTTGCTGCTGTGCGGATACCCCAATGTCGGCCCCATTTGCTCCAAAAGCCGGACCGAAGCATCCAGAGAAGTCTGCTACTCCTCAGAGAGTGAATCCCACCATTCGCCGAATTCATCCGTATATTCCACCTCCCACTGCATACTTATATGCTAAGGGTTATGAAATATTCCGTCAAGGGAATATTTGTCCGCTAAACAATCCTCCCGATTTGGATTCCTCGGCGCTGGGCAGAACAGGGTCCTGCAGTGCCTGCATCGTTTCCTGGTCATATAGCCTTTAAGAAAAAGTTTTTGGATTTAACCCAGATAACCAGCTCAAATTCTTTGTCTTAACAATCGAAAATCCAAAGAGTTTCGCGACATCTTCAAATAGATACCGCTCAAGATGGTAGTACTTACGGTAATCGACGTTGCTCAACGTGTGATTCTCCAGAGGCATAACGCGCTGCTGCATTCACTTGATGGCGGGCGCGAAGCGCCAAACAAAAAGCGAATGGTTGCTTGGGAGATAAAGTCGCTCGCACCTTCCCCTCTGTGCAGCGTCAGGTTGGGTGCTTTGCACCTACGTTGTCATCTGTCCAGTACAACGTCAATTCCCGCCAGGACAAGATCCATCTTCGCATGAGACAGTTTGCCTGCACGTTCAGTGAGCAGCGACTTGTCGAGTGCAATTACTTGGGACACGTTCGCAACAGAATCCTTCGGCAGACCAGTGAGACGAGTTTTAAGAAGGACGTTTCCCGGAGCATTGGCCCACTTCAAATTGCTCGTGAGCGGTACGCATAGAACCGTCGCGATCCTGCTTCGGTTGAATGAGTCGCCCTGTACGACAACAACAGGCCGGCGGAATCCAGGCCCTGAACCCGTGGGGTCAAGAAGATCGGCCCACCAAATTTCCCCCTGAGAGATCACCACTCAACCCGAGCAAGCGTCCGAGCAGAGGCCAGTTTGACGAACCCATCATCCGGTTGTCCATTTTCCCCTATCACGAGGTCCAACGCTTCAGTTATCTCATCCGGAGAATGTCGTGCTACGTATTCGCGTATAGCCTCACAATAGAGTTGGCTCCGGGATTTCCGTGTCCTTTTTGCGAGGCGCTCCGCCTTATCAAAAACGTCTTTTGGTAGTGATATCGCTGTTTTCATACCCGCAGTATAACTCTGGTCAGGAGGACTGTCAAGGCCAATTTTGAGGTCACCCAACAAGGTCTTACTCAATAAATTCCACATACACCTCTTCATATCGTTCCTGAAGGGAATCTCGATGTCCCCATCCTTCACAGGCATTCGCAACAATCGTATAAGCTCGTACCTCAAACCTGTCTTCGAGATGGTGCTTCTTGATCATGGCTAATGCCTGTTCAAACATATCTTCCGATTTTGTGTAAAAGTCTTCAATATCAGGTCCATACTCTGAGTTGAACCATGAAATACTTTCCACGTATGTCAACATCATCTCAGCAATCATGGCAGGATCTGCCGTGAGTTTCTTAAAATCAGTCAGTGCTTTTCGGGCCACTGAAAGTCGTGCTTTTGGAAAACCCCGTGTCTTTCTCTCAATAAATTCTTTCTCAATGATCCCCTTATATTTCGAGAGCTGTGCGGCTGATGCTGTGATAAGTGGTTAATTGGTGAGAGATCAAAAATCTTGGCATGCGGGCAATTGGACACCTCCGGAAGGTGAAAGTATCGACATGTGTTAGGAGAACAAAACTTGAGGGGGGGAGACTGTCAACATATCCCGTCTGTCCCTAAACTTAGCCAGTGCCGAGCGTAATGTGTTGAAATTTCTGACTCGATCAGACTGGTCGGTCGGGCGGCCAGAGATGGTAAGATTTTCAGCGGTTGCCATGCGCAGCTCCTTCTCTGCCCGTTCTTTAGAGCCGTCAAAAGCCAAGAGGCTTTCCTGCGGCAGGTCTAAAAAAATCTGAGTCATATCAAGTTTTCCTCAATTTGCTGGTCCTATTTTGTTTAAATTGATTATAGGGCATCAGCCATCGAATGGCAAGGGGCTTGGTCGGCCGGGAAAATCTCAACTTTTAGGCAGAAGTTAAGGTTGGTAAGGGTGCGCGGTGGGAATTCCTCGTGAATTTTAGGGGCTAATCGTTTCTCCATCAAACTACAATCTCATAACCGATTGAGCGGTAGCCGGTCAATCGCCGTTCATACATGCGGGAGAGCATCGGCACTTTCAGATCGGCATAGTCGTATATCAGCACTTTCTTCTTCATATCGTGACCCCGGTGCAGCCGTCCGGCGTACTGGGCAATGGTTCCTTTCCAGGATATCGGCAGGGTCAGAAAGAGCGTATCGAGCCGGTCATCGTCAAAGCCCTCGCCAAGGTAACGACCGGTTGCCAGGACCACTTTACCCTCGTCATCCGGAACCTGTTCAAGCGCATGCAAGGCAGCCTTTCGCTGCTTTTTTCCCATGCCGCCCTGCATCACGATGACGTTTTGAACCTCTGAGCCGATGAGGTCTTTTAAGATATCCAAGTGCTTCTTTCGTTCCGTCAGAACAACGGGAAATCTGTTTTGGGCCACCGCAGCCAAAACATCCCTGACAATCACCTGATTTCGCTTCTGATCGGTGATCAGGGACTTGTAGAGTTCATGTATGGCAGAGTATCCTGCTGTCTCTGTCGGCTGTGAGTTGAACCCTGTCTTTTTAACGATAACCTTATGGGTAAACGGCCTCCTTTCAGCCTGCTTCTTGTCATCAATCTTGTGTCGAACCGGTCCGCAGTTCATGAAGATGATCGGATGGTGG
>JAIPER010000298.1 GCA_021737115.1 Desulfohalobiaceae bacterium | reverse complement strand
TCCACGTTCCGCGCTCCGCGTTTCTTCTATTCTGCCTTCCGAGCTCCGCGTTCCGCGTTCCGAGTTTCCTGCTCCTCACTCCTCACTCCTCACTTCTTTTACTTCTCCCTTGGCCAGGGCGATGAAGGCGTCCTCGATGCTCGGTTCCGGATTGTCGTCGGTCCGGACCAGGCTTCGGATTTCCCCAGGCGTGCCCAGGGCCAGGCTCTGCCCCTGGGACATGATCAACATGCGGTCGCAGTATTCGGATTCCTCCATAAAATGGGTGGTGACCACCACGGTCACCCCCTGTTCGGCAAAGCCGTTGATCCTGAGCCAGAATTCGCGCCGGGCCAGGGGATCCACCCCTGAGGTGGGCTCGTCCAGAAAGAGAATGTCCGGTTCGTGAAGCAGGGCCGCGGCCATGGCCAGGCGCTGTTTGTAACCCCCGGGAAGTCCGGCGGCCACGGTATCCTCCCAGGTTCCGAGACCGAATTCGTCAAAGGCCCAGGCAATGCGTTGTTGCAAATGCTTTTTGGAAAGACCGTAGACCCGTCCGTAGAAGCGCAGGTTTTCCCGGATGGTGAGCTGTGCGTACAGGGAGAACTGCTGGGCCATGTAGCCGAGCCTGGCTCTGGCTCTGGCCCGGGAGCGCCTCAGGTCCTTTCCGGCCACGCTGACCTCCCCCGAGGTGGCCGGAGAGAGTCCGCAGAGCACCCGGAAGGTCGTGCTCTTTCCGGCACCGTTCGGCCCGAGAAGCCCGAAAATCTCTCCCTGCCTGACGTCGAAGCTCAGTCCCTTGACCGCCTGGAAGGAACCAAAGCTCTTGCTCAGTTCCCTGGTCCGGACCATGATTTTCTCCCTTGGGCCGCTATGGCCAAGGGACGTGGTCTTTTCGAATGGCTGAAACCGGCCTTCCCGCCCCGGGATCATGGCCATGAAGGCATCTTCGAAGCTCGGGGTTGCCTGCTGGATATCAGGTTGCCACCCGGAAGGCAGGAGTCCGGCTATGGCCTCCTGGCCAGAACCGTCAGTGACCACCCGAATTTTACCAGAGCGGATGGTGGTGTCCAGGATCTTTTTTTCCCCGGCGAAGTACCGCTGGATCTGCCTGGGCCTGACCTCGGGCGGAGGGGTCACCAGGAGGACCCGGCCGCGGACCTGTTGCTGGAACTTCTGTCGTCCACCCTGGTCCAGCTTTTGGCCCTGGTGCAGGACCAGCACCTCGTCGCAGCGTTCGGCTTCGTCCAGATAGGGCGTGGACAGGAGGACTCCGATATTTCGGGCTTCCACGAGTTCATAGACAATTTTCCAGAGTTCCCGGCGGGAGACGGGGTCCACGCCCACAGTGGGTTCGTCCAGAAGGAGCATCTGGGGTGATTTGACCAGGGAGCAGGCCAGGCCGAGCTTTTGCTTCATGCCCCCGGAGAGGGCGCCGGCCAGGCGCTCGGTAAACGGGGTCAGGCTGGTCATTGAAAGCAGACGCCGGTAACGCTCTCTCCGTTCGGCCCCGGGTACCCCCTGCAGGTCGGCATAAAGGTCGAGGTTCTCCCGGACGCTCAGATCTTCATACAGCCCGAATTTTTGAGGCATGTACCCGACCCGGCTCTGAATGCGTATGCTCTCCCGGACACTGTCCAGACCAAGGACGGTGACAGTGCCCCGGCTGGGCTTGAGCAGACCGGGGGTGATGCGGATGAGGGTCGTTTTGCCCGTTCCGTCGGCTCCGGCCGGCCCGGTGCCCGGTCCGGCGGATACATTCAGGGAGACATCATTGAGAGCCGTGGTGGCGGCCCCGCCTTTTGCCGGGGCGAACTCCTTGCTTAGACCGCGGACTTCGAGGACGACGCCTTTTATCGCGTCCGGCTGCGGTTCGGAGATGGACTTGGTCACGGCCCGGTCTCCATCTGTTTTTCGGCCTTTGATTTTCCGGTTTTTCCCGGATAAGCGGCCGCTGGGGAGGCCTCGAGATCGATGTGCACGGTCACCGGCATACCCAGCCTGAGGCGGTTGTTCGGATCCCGGACAAAAACCCGGACTTCGTAAACGAGCTTGGTGCGAAGATCCGTGGTTTCCACATTCTTGGGGGTGAACTCGGCCAGCGGCGAGATGAATCCGACCCAGCCCTCGAAGGCCTGATCCGGAAAGGAATCGCTGACAACCGATGCCGGCAGACCTTCCTGGATAAGTCCCAGGTCTGGTTCGGGCACGTAGGCCCGGACCCATTTGGGATCAGTCAGGGCCAGGGTGAAAACCGGGCGGCTGGGCAGAGCCATCTCGCCCGGTTCCAGTATCCTGCTCTGAATCACTCCGGAAGATGGGGCCTTCAGGGTCGCGTCCTTCAGCCTGATCTGCAGGAGATCCAGAGCGGCCCGGGCGGACTGCAAACGGTCTTTGGCCTCGGCGATGTCCTCCCGGCGGGGTCCTTCCAGGGCCAGGTCCAGGGTCTGCTTCCTGGCCTCGAGCAGGGCGGTCTGCACCTTGAACTCGGATCTCGCATTGTCCAGAGCCTGCTCGGTGGAAGCGCCGGTGAGCTCGGTCTTGCGTATACGTTCATAGTTCCGTCTGGCATTATCGACCCGGGTTTGGGCCGCTCGGACTTCGGCCCGGAGCCGCTCGATTTCCTGGGGCCGGGTTCCGGTCTTCAGACGTTTGAGGACCTGCTCTCTGGCGGCGACCACTGCCTTCGCCTCTCTGATCCTGGCCCCGAGGCGGTCGGTTTCCAGCCTGGCCAGGACCTGCCCGGAAGAAACCCGCTGTCCTTCTTCTACCAGGACTTCCCGGAGGAGTTCCTGATCGTTGAAGGTCAGCTGGGCGTCGCGGATCTCGATGTTCCCGTACAGGGTCAGCCTGTCTTTTTGTTCGGCCACATGGTCCGACAGCCACCACCAGGCGGCGGCAAGCCCCAGAAGGACGAGGAGCAGGCATAAAATGAGGATTTTGACCGGCTTCTTCATCCCAGGTACCAGGACCAGATTTCCCGGCCGCAGAGGATATAGATCATTCCTCCCAGGCTGAGGAAGGGACCGAAGGGGACGGCGGTCTGCAGGCCCTGGTTGTCTTTTTGGAGCAGATAGAAGACAGAGACCGCCAAGCCGCTGATGGCGGAGAGAAAAACCATGATCGGCAGGGCCTGCCATCCGAGCAGGGCCCCCAGGAGAAACATAAGCTTGATGTCCCCGCTGCCCAGGCCCTGAATGCCCTTGAGAAGCTTATAGCCCTTCTGGATCAGCCAAAAGCCCCCGCCTCCGGCCAGTCCGCCGATCAGGGAGGCCCGCCAGCCGAGGGGCAGCAGCAGGCCGGCGCACAAAAAGGCGCAGAGGGCGCCGGGTATGGTGTAGATGTCAGGCAGGACGAAGCTGTCCAGGTCTATGAAGCTGATGATGATCAGGACCCCTCCGAAGACGAGATAGACCAGCCACTCCCAACCGGGTCCGAACTTCAGGGCCAGGAGCAAGGCCCAGAGACCGGAGGTGCCCTCCACCAGGGGGTAACGCAGGCTGATCGCCTCCCGGCACTCCCGGCAGGCCCCCCGGAGGAAGACATAGCTCAACAGGGGGATGTTTTCCCACCAGGACAGGGCGTGGCCGCATTTCGGGCAGTGGGATCCGGGTCTGACGATGGAGATCCGGCCCAGATAGCGGTGTATGCAGACATTGTAAAAACTGCCCAGGACAAGTCCCAGAATGGTCGAAACAAGGGGGAAATAGCTGATCCAGATTGGGCTGTTCATGTTCATATCGAAGTTTCTATCCCGATCAAACTGGGCGTCTGCGGCCAGAGGCAGAGCCGACTACTGACCACCGTTATCCTTCAAGGCACCAGGGGAGCCAGGTTCAAGCCGGCGGAGGTATCCAGACCGGACATGAGATTGGCGTTGGCCAGGGCTTGTCCCGAAGCCCCGCGGCAGAGGTTGTCGATGGCCGAGACCATGATCAGCCGGTCGGTCCTCTCGTCGATCACCAACCCTAGGTCGCAGAGCATGGTTCCCCGGACGTTCTTGAGCTGGGGCAGGACGCCCTGGTCCAGGATGCGCACCCATTCATGTTGCAGGTAGATTTTCGTGTAAGCCTGACGAACCTGCTGCAGGTCGACTCCGGGCTTGAGTTTGGCGTACATGGTGCTCAAAATGCCCCTGTTGACCGGGAGCAGGTGGGGATTGAAAGAAACCGTGATCTGCCGGCCGGCGAACCGGCTGAGCTCCTGTTCCACCTCCGGGGTGTGGCGGTGGGCTCCTCCCAGGGCATAGGCCCGGAAACCGTCCTGGACCTCGCTGAACAGGGTGTCGATTTTGGCCCCTCTGCCTGCCCCAGTCGCTCCGGATTTGCTGTCGATGATGATACTTTCCGCATCGATCAGATCAAAGGCAAGTGCGGGATAAAGACCTAGAATGATGGAAGATGGATAGCAGCCCGGGTTCGCGACCAGTCCGGCCTCCTTTATTTTCTCCTGATAGATCTCCACCAGGCCGTACACAGCTTCATCCAGGAGGTCGGGATAGGAGTGTTCCAGGGCATACCATTTTTGGTAGGTCTCCCTGGACCTGATTCTGAAGTCTGCGCTCAAGTCCACCACTTTCACCCCTTTTCCGTATAGAACCGCCGCCATGGCCATAGCCATGCCGTGGGGCACGGCCAGAAAGGCCAGGGAACATTGCTCCGCGATTTTATCGGGATCGGGCTGAACTATGGGCATTTCTCCCAGCTTGAAACCCGACAGGTGGGGGTAGATTTCCTGGAGACGCTTGCCGGCTGCCTGTCTCGAGGTGACGACACGCAATTCGAAAACAGGGTGGTTGGCCAGGAGCCGGATAAGTTCCATACCGGTGTATCCTGTCACCCCGACGATGGCGATTTGAATGGTATTCTGCATAGGATAACAAAAAGGGAGTTTAGTAAAAATTGCGGTTTAACCAGTTTTTGCGTACTTTCAGTTCTTCAGATGCCTCATTCTCTTGTCCGTCATTCCGGCGGAGGCCGGAATCCAGTCAGACGATGCTATGATATAAGTCCTTCCAAGTAGTGTTACCGCCTTCAATCATTCGCAGTTTCCAGACTCGCTTCCATATGTATGCGGCAGGCTCTTTATCCATTTCCTGTGCTCCTTCTCCTGGATTCCGGC
>JAIPER010000297.1 GCA_021737115.1 Desulfohalobiaceae bacterium | reverse complement strand
CCTAAACTATGATCTTGCATAATCGAGAACTCTTTGCGGATTTATGGTTTTAGTCATGAGATACGGTCCGGTTTCCCCCATGTCGCGAGCCAAAGAAAACCAGAGAACCTCTCAGCGAGGGGCGCGCAAGAGAACCCTGATGCCCGGTTCGAAAAGAGGGTGCCGATCCTAAAAATCTGTTGAGTTTCTCCATTGATCATACTGGCAAAGACGGACTTCAGCATGATGTGTTAAACTGCAGGCCAATAAATTCTTATATATTAATTAATTATATGTCAGCTTTGCCAGAGGCAAAGCTGACACCTGAAACCTGTGAAATGTCCAATTTTGAATCCATTAGCTCCGCACTCTGCCTTCCGCACTCCGAGCTCCACTTTTCCCCATTTCCCCTTCAACGCTCCCCGCTCCGCGTTTCCCCACTCCGCGTTTCCCCACTCCGCGTTCCGAACTCCGCGCTCCGCACTCCGAGCTCCACGCTCCCCGCTCCCCGCTCCGAGCTCCGCGCTCCGCGCTTCCCAACTCCCCGCTCCCCGCTCCGAGCTCCGAGCTCCGAGCTTCCCAACTCCCCGCTCCGAGCTCCCCGCTCCACGCTATTTAAGCCCCCATTTCTCCGCCAGAACCGGCCCGTGATACAGGGCCGCATCTTCCAGATTGTCTTCGATGCGCAGCAGGCGGTTGTATTTGGCCAGCCTGTCGCTCCTGCTCAGAGAGCCGGTTTTGATCTGGCCCCCGTTCACGGCAACAGCCAGATCGGCGATGAAAGAGTCTTCGGTCTCGCCGGAACGGTGGGAGACCACGTTGGTGTAGCCGTTGTTCTTGGCCAGCTCTATGGTGGTCAAGGTCTCGGACAGGGTCCCGATCTGATTGAGCTTGATCAGGATGGAGTTGGCTATGCCGGATTTGATGCCCTGGGCAAAGATCGTGGGGTTGGTCACAAAGACATCGTCGCCTACAATCTGGATCTTCGAGCCGAGGTTGTCGGTCAGGATCTTCCAGCCTTCCCAGTCCTGTTCCGCATGGCCGTCTTCTATGGAAACAATGGGAAACCTGGAGCAGAGGTCCTGGTAGTAGTCCGCCAGTTCCCTGGAGTTCAACTGCTTTTTCTCACCGGACAAGGTGTAGAGTCCCTGTTCAAAGAACTCGGAAGCCGCCGCATCGATGCCCAGGGTGACGTCTTTGCCTGGCTGATATCCGGCCTCTTCAATGGCTTTCACGATATAGGCAAAGGCCTGTTCATGGGATTCGAGATTCGGGGCGAAGCCCCCTTCGTCTCCGACCGAGGTGATGTGTCCGTCTTTGGAAAGGATCTTCTTCAAGGCATGGAAGGTCTCGGCCCCCATCCTGAGGCCCTCGGAAAACGTGTCCGCTCCCTGGGGCATGATCAGAAATTCCTGGATGTCCAGGTTGTTCGGGGCGTGGGCTCCGCCGTTGATGACGTTCATGTGGGGCAGGGGCAGGGTTCTGGCTCCAACTCCCCCCAGATACCGGAACAGGGGGAGTCCCAGGTAATCGGCGGCCGCCCTGGCCACGGCCAGGGAGACACCGAGGATGGCATTGGCCCCGAGACTGGTCTTGTTTTCCGTACCGTCCAGGTCAAGGAGCATCTGATCCAGATCAAGCTGGACCAGGCAATCGAAGCCGATCAGTTCCGGACCGATCTTTTCCTGGACATTGGCCACGGCCCTAGTCACCCCTTTTCCGTTGTAGCGGTTCATGTCCTTATCCCTGAGTTCCAGGGCCTCCCTGGTTCCGGTGGAAGCGCCGGAGGGCACCGCGGCCCTGCCCCGGATCCCAGATTCCAGCTCCACTTCCACTTCGATGGTCGGATTCCCCCGGGAATCCAGAATTTCCCTGGCCAAAACATCGATAATCGTGCTCATACTCGCCTCCTGTTGGATTTTGGATTTTGGATTTTAGATTTTGGATTTTGGATTGCGGATTTTGGATTCAAGAAACATAAGCTGACAATACCAACTGAATGCGCTGAAATAATTGTATACTGATCCAACTTAGCTTTTTGCGAAATTTGGGCCTGAACCCTTGGGGTCGCCAGTCTTTGTTGTAAAAACCAAAATGGGATCAGTATATGTTCGCAGAACAAAATCCATATCTCTCCACGGCTGGCTACGCCGGTCGTACTTTAAAATAAAGGCACTATTTGGACGAAAGCCCATGGGCCAGGAGCAGCCCCTTCAAGAGCCTTCCTGACCTCTGACCGCTGATATCTGACCTCTGTCTTATAACCCATGGGCCAGGAGCAGCCCCTTCAAGAGGAGGTTTTCCCGAACTTCCTGCAGACAGGGGCAGACCGGCTGGATCTTCCTGGCAAACCCCCCGGTGGCCACAACCGTCACCTCGCCCTGAAGATTGTTCTTGAGCCGGTGACAGAGACCTTCGATCATGGAAGCAAAGCCGAACACAAACCCCTGGGTCAGGCTTTGGGCCGTGCTCATCCCGATCCTGATCTCCTCTGAATCGAGCTCGAGGCTTATCCTGGGAAGCTTGGCCGTTTTTCCACCCAGGGCATTGAGCGCAGACAAGACCCCTGGGCAGATCAATCCGCCCAGATAGCCCCTGTCCTGCACACACTCCACCGTGGTGGCGGTCCCGAAGTCAACCACCATCAGACCCGGGGTATCGAAAAGCTCCCTGGCGGCAAAGGCGGTCACCAGCCTGTCCGCTCCCACTTCCTGGGGACGGGTGTAGTAATTGATCAGGGGCAGGGGCACATCCTCGGGCACGAACAGGACCGGACAGCGGCAATAGGCCTCACCCGACTGCCTGATCAGCTCGTTTAAGGGCGGAACGACCGAAGACACCATCCAGGCCCGGATATCTCCGGCCTCCAACTGGAGATAGCTGCAGAGATCGACTATCTTCAACCCCAGGGTGTCGCTGGTTTCCTGAAGGGTGGTCGGCAGGACGAAAGAATGAACGATCCTGCTTTCCCTGGCCAGACCGATCTTCATATTGGTGTTGCCGACGTCCATGAGCAGAATCAGTTCCTGTTCCCCATTCATCCCTGGCTCCTTTTCTCCCGGCAGTTGATGTGAGGTAGTCTTCCGTCGATACCTTGAAAATGACAGAAAGCAGATTATTGCCCACGGATCACACGGATTAACACGGATAGATTCTCTTTTTGCCTGCCAGCAATAAGAGGCTGGCAGGCAAATGCCATCGCCATGCGGCATGGCAAAAAGCCTATTCGTTTGGAAATGTCGCCATAAGGCGATGACTCCTTTTGCTGCTGGGTCTTATTCCAGCAGCAAAAAAGTATTTTCATTATCCGTGTCAATCCGTGTGATCCGTGGGCTAAATTCTTACTTCATGAGCTTGATTCGTAGCCCAATGAAAGCAAAGTATAAGCGGAGGAGCACTTGGTGTGAACCGTACTCTTGAATCTGCCTCTTTTCAAATCTACTCGAAGAATCTGGTTATCAGGCTGTCGCTGACCAGCATGCCTTCCGGAGTCAGGCAAAGACGCCCCTCTGGGCAGGTGATCAGGCCCTTTCGCTCCAAATCCCGGATCAAAAGCCTGTTTTCGAGCCTCAGATCCCGACCGGTCAGCTCCAGGTACTCCTTTAAGGGCAATCCTTGGGTGGTCCGCAGCCGGAGCATGAGCAGCTCGTTGACCCTTTCCTTGAACCCGGCCTTTTCATCGCCTGGACAACCCCGATCTCCGGCTTGGGCCTGGAGGTAGTCCCGGAGTCCTTCCGGGTTTTTCCAGCGGCGGGTTCCGACATTGGAAACCGCTGCCGGACCGAACCCGAGATAATCCCGGCCGAGCCAGTAGCCCATGTTGTGCCTACAGACAAACCCCTCGGCTGCAAAATTGGAAATCTCGTACTGCTTGAGCCCTTTCTCCCAAAGGAGCCTTCTTCCCTGAAGATACATCCGGGCCTGCTCCTCTTCGGACGGCCAGAAAACGTCTCCGGATCCATCAAGCTCTTCCAGCACGGTTCCGGGCTCGACGCTGAGCGCATAACAGGACATGTGCCTGATTCCGAGATCGGCCAGGGTCTTAAGTTCGAAAAGCCACCTCTCGAGATCCTGTCCCGGGACAGACCACAGGAGATCGACGCTCAGATTCTCGAAACCCGCCTCCCTGGCCAGCCGACAGGCCTCGATCCCCTGTTCGCCGCTGTGCCTTCGATTCAGGAAAGTCAGGCTCTTGTTGTCCAGACTCTGCAGTCCCAGACTCACCCGGTTGACCCCCAGACTCCGCAACTGCCCGAGATAATCCAGAGACCCCATGGATTCGGGATTGCCCTCCAGGGTGCATTCCCATCCGGGCTCTACTGAAAAGTTGTCCCGGATTGCCCGCAAGATCCGCTCCAGTTCAACGGACGTCAGAAGACTCGGAGTTCCTCCTCCCACAAACAATGTAGAGGCCTTGGGTCTTTGCCACATTTTCCCCAGAATCCGGATTTCCTCGGTCAGGGCCTGGAGATAGGCCTCGACCTGGTCCCGATCATAGGGATAGGAGACAAAACCGCAGTAGGAACATTTGCTCCGGCAAAAGGGGACATGGACATAGAGGTGCATATTTTCAGAATCAGCTTTTCTCTTGAGACAGCAACCCCTGGAAGCGCTCAAACTCGCTGTACAGGCAGCCGCAGTACTCCTGGCGGTAGATGTTCCACTTCCTGCTCTGTTCGATCCCCTGCCGCCAGCCTTCTCGAAAATCCTGGTACACGAACCCGAGGCTTCCTCCTCCGGCCAGGTCCCGGCCGAGCCCGGCGATCTCGTTGTGCTTCTGGTGCCTGCTGTACAACAGGGTGGTGCTGAAGGCCTCGAATTTCCCCCGCCTGGCTATGGCCAGGGTCCTCTCCAGCCGCAACTGGGCACAGAGCAGGCAGCGTGAATTCTCCCGGAAGGCGACCTGCCGCATGTATTGGACCGGATCGTACTCGTTCTCTGGAAAGATGACCCTGATCCCGAATTTTTCGGCAACCTGTTCTACCCCTTTCCGCCGTTTCAGGTACTCCTGCAGAGGGTGGATATTCGGGTTGTAGAAAAAACCCAGCACCTCATAGCCCTTTCCCAGAAGTTCCTGCAGGGGGTAGATCGCACACGGCCCGCAGCAGATATGCAAGAGTATTTTCCTTTCCGGAAATGACATCAGAACTCTT
>JAIPER010000296.1 GCA_021737115.1 Desulfohalobiaceae bacterium | reverse complement strand
CGGAACGCGGGAGAGGGATAAAGAAGCCAGGTGCTATTCGAGGGCATGTATAGAATTTTAGATTTTCGATTTTGGCCTCCGGCCCGTAGGGGCCTACGCCCCGGAGGGATTTTCGATTGTTAAGACAAAGAATAAGAACTGGTTATCTGGCATAAATCCAAAAACTTTTTCTTAAAGGCTATATTTCACGGCTGGTGGACAAGGAGGAGAAGAGGTCTTCTAGAATTAATCGGTGATATTCTTGGACAAGCTATTGTCCTGGATAAATGAAAATGTGCAACACTGGATCTCAATCTCAAGCACATGGTTTTAACATAAAGTTATATAAATATAGATATATATAGAATTTGAGAGCGGCGTCCTGGGAAAAATTTCAAAGAAAGTTCGAAGACACTCGAATATCAGCCAAGCCCGCTCTCAAATTCTATATAAGGAGTGAAATCGATGAGAATCGGTGTCTTTATCTGCCACTGCGGCAGTAATATTGCGGGAACGGTCGATGTGGCCGGGGTGGTTGAACAGGCCAAAGCCTTTCCGGATGTGGCCTTTGCAGCCGATCTGTTGTATTCCTGTTCCGAACCCGGGCAGGAAGCCATCGGCCAGGCCATTGCCGATCAGGATCTGGACGGGGTGGTGGTGGCTGCCTGCACTCCCAGAATGCACGAACCTACCTTCCGCAAGGCTGTGGAGCGGGCCGGACTGAACCGTTACATGTTTGAGATGGCCAATATCCGTGAACACTGTTCCTGGATCGGCAAGGACAAGGAGGCCAACACGCAGAAGGCCCTGGAGCTGGTCAAACAGGCTGTGGAGAAGGTGCGCTACAACCGGCCTCTGCAACCGAAAGCCTTTGATATCAACAAACGGGTCATGATCGTCGGCGGCGGCGTGGCCGGGATCCAGGCCGCTCTGGACTGTGCGGACGGGGGCCTGGAGGTCATCCTCGTGGAAAAGACCTCGAGCATCGGCGGCAAGATGGCCAAACTGGACAAGACCTTCCCCACGGTGGACTGCTCCTCCTGTATTCTGGGCCCGAAAATGGTCGATGTCTCCATGCATCCCAACATCACCCTCTACGCCTATTCCGAGCTGGAATCCGTGGAAGGCTATGTGGGCAATTTCCAGGTGAACATCAGGAAAAAAGCGACCTACGTGGACTGGGAAAAATGTACCGGCTGCGGCCTGTGCATGGAAAAATGCCCAAGCAAGAAGGCCTTTGACAGTTTCAACGAAGGTCTGACCCCCACCCGGGCCATCAACATCCCCTTTCCCCAGGCCATTCCCAAGAGGGCGGTCATCGATGCCGGGTACTGCCGGCAGTTCATCAAGGGCAAATGCGGGGTCTGTGCCAAGGTCTGCCCCACTGAGGCCATCGATTACGACATGCAGGACCAGTTTATCGAGGAAAAGGTGGGGGCCGTCATCGCCGCCACCGGGTATGACCTCTTCGATCACAGCCGCTACGGAGAATATGGAGGCGGGCGATTCCCGGATGTGATCACCTCCATGCAGTATGAGCGGCTTCTCAATGCCTCGGGCCCCACTGGCGGACATATCAAACGGCCTTCCGACGGCATGGAGCCGAAGAAGGTGGTCTTTATCCAATGCGTGGGCTCCAGGGACAAATCCGTAGGCCGGCCCTACTGTTCAGGGTTCTGCTGCATGTACACCGCCAAGCAGACCATCCTGACCAAGGATCATATCCCTGACTCCCAGTCCTATGTCTTTTACATGGACATCAGGGCCCCGGGCAAGCAGTACGACGAATTCACCAGGCGGGCCATGGAAGAGTACGGGGCCAGATACATACGCGGCCGGGTCTCCCAGATCTATCCCCAGGACGATCATCTCGTTGTCCGCGGGGTGGACACTCTTATGGGCTCCCAGGTCGAGGTAGAAGCCGACCTGGTCGTCCTGGCGGTCGGTGCGGAAAGCTCCGCCGGGGCGGCCGAGCTGGCCGAGAAACTCCGTATTTCCTACGACAGTTACGGCTTTTACATGGAGAGCCATCCCAAGCTCAGGCCGGTGGAGACCAACACCGCCGGGATTTTTCTGGCCGGGGCCTGCCAGGGAGCCAAGGACATCCCGGCTTCGGTGGGCCAGGGCAGTGCGGCTGCAGCCAAGATCCTGGCCCTGTTCTCCAAGGATCAGCTCGAATCCGATCCCCAGGTGGCCCTGGTCAGTCTGGCCCGCTGCGTGGGCTGCGGCAAGTGCGTTTCGACCTGTCCCTTCGGGGCGATTCAGCTCGGCGAGGACCGGGCCGGCAACCCCAAGGCCGAGGTCATCGAGACGGTCTGTCAGGGCTGCGGACTCTGCTGTGTGACCTGCCCCCAGAGCGCCATCCAACTCCAGCACTTTACGGACAATCAAATACTCGCGGAGGTCAATGCCCTATGTCAGCAGGCGATGGAAGAGAGCTTCGAATAGTGGGTTTTCTCTGTAACTGGTGCTCTTACGGCGGTGCGGATACGGCAGGCGTCTCCCGCCTGGGGCAGCCCACCGATCTGCGGATCATCCGCCTGCCCTGCACCGGACGGATGGACCCTCTGTTCATGTTCAAGGCCCTGCTGTCAGGAGCCGACGGGGTCCTGGTCTCGGGCTGTCATCCCCGGGACTGCCATTACTCTGAGGGCAACTTCTACGCCAGGCGCAGGCTGGAGTTGGCCAAGAGGCTGCTGTCCACCCTGGGGATCGACTCCAAACGTTTTGAATACACCTGGGTTTCAGCCTCGGAAGGGCAGCGCTGGCAAAAGGTGGTCACCGAGTTTACAAATCAGATCCATGAACTGGGGCCGGGGCCGAAATTGTAGACTTCGGACCAGTGTCTTGATGCTTAAATGTAAGTCTTTAAAATAATTGTAACAATTTTCAATGACTTCAAAATTGGACATAATATCGAAACTCGAAGCACGAAATTCGAAACAAACTTCAAATGACAAAAATTCAAAATTCAAAACCAAGAAAAATAAGATCGGCAACTATTTGCTTTTATTCTGTATTTTTTAATCTTTGTTTTTGTCATTCGAGAATTTGTATTTCGTGCTTGTTTCGTATTTCGGATTTCGTGCTTCGAATTTATCATAACCTGATATTTGTCCAAAAAAATACCCAAACTTTGGAGTACGGGAAAGAGCTCTGAATTGTAGGGTTGAGTGGTAAGCGGTAAGCGGCAAGCGGGGAGTTATACTTACGGTCGTCATAAATTTTGGTTTTCATTATTTAAATTTATCAAATAGATACCAGAAGTTGGCCCAAAATGAATCTCCTGTCTCACAGAACCGGGAAAGTTTTCATTGACGGCAGATAAAAATGCGCAATGAATGCCAACTTCTGGTATTCCAAACAGAGAGGATACGTGTCAACACTAGATGAACTCAAAACCACGATAAAAGAGCAGCTGCCCGACCTTGATCTGGTTATCGGCTGGAAGCAGGGCTTTGATCCGCTGCACGCCTCGGCCAGTTTCATGAAAAAGCCCGAGGACGTGGACAAGCTGATCGTTAATCCCCTGTGTGTGCAGAATCTGGCCACCTATCTCCCGGGCTTGAAAGACAAGCGGGTGGGGATCGTGGCCAAGGAGTGCGACACCCGTTCCATCGGAGAA
The DNA here is from genome assembly GCA_021737115.1 of Desulfohalobiaceae bacterium. Taxonomy (GTDB): domain Bacteria; phylum Desulfobacterota; class Desulfovibrionia; order Desulfovibrionales; family Desulfothermaceae; genus JAABTT01. Next base: position 1,539 of record JAIPER010000296.1, on the reverse strand, counting down.
CTCCTCCAGGAATCCCTCATCGATCGGGACAGGATCGTGGTCTTTTCCGTGAAGTGCCCCGGAGCCGTCGATCTGGTCAAGGTTAAGGACAAGGTGGGGGAGATCAGCCGAGTGCGGGAGGTTGATTTTTCCAACTGGCAGGTCGAGATAAAGACCCCGGACCAGACCTACAACCTCGAACTGGAGGAGATCCTGCCTGATAAATGCCTGAGCCTCCGCTACGAAGAGCCGGTCCTTTCAGATTTTCGATTTGCCGAGACCGGCCGGGAGACGATCTGCCGGGAACAGGGAGACGCCGATCTGAAAGAGCTGGAAGGCATGAGTCTGGAGGAGCGCTTCGATTACTGGAAACACCATCTGGATCGCTGTGTCCGTTGTTATGCCTGTCGCAACGCCTGCCCCATGTGCGTCTGCCGGGATCAATGCATCGCCGAGACCAGGGACCCCCACTGGCTGACCCAGGAGACGGATATCCGTCAGAAATGGATGTTCCAGCTCATTCACGCCATGCATCTCTCGGGCCGGTGCACTGAGTGCGGGGAATGCGAACGGGCCTGCCCCATGGATATCCCGATATTGAGCCTCAGGAAGAGGCTGAATCGGGAGATCAAGGAACTGTTTGATTACACCTCGGGTCTGGACCCCGAGGCCCGGCCCCCGCTTATGACCTTTGAGCCGGAAGAGGCCAATATTAAGGAGAGAGAATGGTGATGGGCGTTGTCAAGTTCTTGAAAAAAGACAATCTGTCTCGCTGGGCCAAGACCCTGAGCGAGCAGCACAGGCTGCTCGTGCCCAAAGCCGCCGGCCATGCCGTTGAGTTCGGGCTGTTTGATGAAACCGAAGCCATCGTCCTGGAGACGCAGGCTACGGCCCCCCCCAAGAAGTCGATCTTTCCCCAGACAGAGACCCTGCTGCGCTTCAAGTACGAGAAGGATGCCGAGCATCCGGAGCAGCAGTCGGTAGAGGTTCAGGAGACCCTGCCGGAAGAGAGGACGGTTGTCCTGGGTTGCCGTCCCTGTGGGGCCAGAGGCTTTCTGGTCTTTGATCCGGTCTTTAGCGGAGACCAGGTGGATCCCTATTACCGGGTCAGGCGGGAACAGACCCTGATCGTCTCTCTGGCCTGTAAGAGTCCGGCCAACACCTGCTTCTGCAACTGGGTCGGGAGCGACCCGGCCGATGCCTCTGGTTCCGATGTCCTCATGACGCCGATTTCCGATGGATTTCTACTGGAAGCGGTTACGGACAGGGGGGAAGGGCTTTTGGAGTCTGCAGAAACCGATGAGCCGAGTCAGGAGCAGCTAAGTGAAGCAGAAAAAGTTAAGGAAAAAGCTGCCCAGGAGCTGGCGCCTGCCCCGGACTTGAGCGACGTCCCGGAAAAGCTCCGGGCCCTTTTCGACAACCAGGAATTCTGGGAGGAGATGGCGGCCAAGTGCATCAGCTGTGGGGCCTGCACCTATCTTTGCCCCACCTGTTACTGTTTCAATATCTCCGACGAATACACAGGCCTGAAGGGCAAACGCATCCGGACCTGGGACAACT
>JAIPER010000005.1 GCA_021737115.1 Desulfohalobiaceae bacterium | reverse complement strand
GGATATCCCGTATTCTTTGAGCAGTTCCCTGGACTCGGTCTCCAGGAGGTTGTTTCTGCCCTGTTTTTTGACCTTGACCAGAATATCCTTGACCTCGGGCCATTCTTTTATTTCCGCCGAGGGCTGGGGCAGAGAAGCGATCACTTGCCTGCGGATGGAAAAACGCATGAGCTCGCCCAGACAGCGGGCGCTCTTTCCCGAGGACTCGAAGACCGGGATGCCGGCATCCCGCAGGATATTGAGGGCGGCAATGTCTTGGCCCGCAAAACTGGTGTGGACAAACAGGGGCTTTTGATATTCTTTGACCAGTTTGACCAGTTCTTCTGCGGTCTGCTTTTCCAGGTCGGCCACGTGGGGGGCGATGATCACCTGAAATCCCCCGAAAAACCCGGTGAGATAGACAGCGTCGACCGCGTCGTCCTCCATGCAGACCCGAACGCATTCGGCGATCATCTGCGGGTTTTCCTCGGCGGTTCCGCCGTAATCAATGGGATTGGAGGCGGGCATTCCGGCCAGGAGAAACGGTCTGATCCTGTCCTGGGTTTCCTGCTTGAGGACCGGGACCTCCATCCCGTACAATTCCGCATTGTCGGCGGCAATTGAATTGTCCCCGCCCCCTTCGGAGAGAATCGCCACCCGGTTGCCGTCAGGTAAAGGGGACTTGCTGAAGCAATCGGCCATGTCAAAGAGTTCGTCCACGTTGGAGACCCTGACGATTCCGGCCTGCTTGAAGGCCGCCTCCACGATGATATCGTCCCCGGCCAGGGACCCGGTGTGCGAGGCCGCGGCCCTGGCCCCGGCCCCTGATCTCCCGACTTTCAGGGCAATGATGGGCTTCTTCTTCACGGTCTCCCTGGCCACCCGCACCAGTTCGTCCCCTTCTTTGATCCCCTCCAGATAGGCGATGATGACCCTGGTTTCCGGGTCGTCCTTTAGGTATTGAATGTATTCGTGGAAATTGACCCCGATGGCGTTTCCGACACTGATGATCCTGCTGAAGCCCACCCCCTTCAAATAGGCGTAGTTGGTCAGGGAGTCGATGACGTTTCCGCTCTGGGCCAGAACCGAGATGGAGCCCTTTTGCAGGGAGGGAATCCCCAGAATATTCATGGCCGCAGAACTGCTGTACATACCGCTGCAGTTGGGTCCGATGATGTAAGTCCCGGATCTGGAGGCCGCCTCCAGGATCTCGTTCTCGATCTGTTTGCCTTCTTCTCCGGATTCACCCAGACCGGCGGTGATGATGATGATCCCCCTGGCCCCCATCCGGATGCTGTCTTTGACCGCCCCGGGCAAAAACCGGGGCGGGACGATGATCATGACCAGGTCCACCTCGGCGCCTATCTCGGTGATCGAGGGATAGGCCTTACGGCCGAAGAGTTCGGACCGTTTGGGGTTGATGAGGTAGATATCGCCTTGATATCCGCCCTGGAGAAGACTCCTGGTTCTGCGCTCCGCAGCCTTGCCCGGAACCTCCGAGGCCCCGATGACGGCAATCGATCGCGGGTTGAAGACCCTTTCCAGTGATTTTTCCATGATGCAGCTCCCTTCCGGAAAATGCATGAAGACATGCATTTTCCGGATCATTTATTTCTATTACTATATTGATCCAACTTAGCTTTTTGTGAAATTTGGGCCTTGACCCTTGGTGTCGTAAGTCTTTGTTGTAAAAACCAAAATTGGATCAGTATATTCCTGTTTCAGACAATCGACACATGATCCAGTTTGAGCCTTCCGAGGCTCAAACTGGATAAAAGGTTTGAAATTGTTCAAAGACCTTTTCCAATTTCTCCAGGGCCGGAATGGCCTCTGGTTCCTTATGCAGCACCACGGCCGCGATCAGCCCGTTTATCAGACTCATGGCCGCGGTATAGGATTCGAAGTAAGAAGGGATCCTGGTTCCGGCCGTCAGGAGAAAATCCGCAGAGGCGGCCAGGGGGGACAGTCTGTTGTCCACGATCCCGATGATCCCCAGTCCCAGCCTCTTGATCTTTTCCGATATGGTGATGGTTTCCCTGGTGTAGCGCTTGAAGCTGATAGCGACGAGCACGTCGTCCGGTCCGGCCTCCACGAATTGCTCCGGAAGATCCCCGACGCCCGGCTCGACCCGGATGACGTTTTTCAGAAAAAAATGAAGATTGAAAGAGAGATGGTAGGCCAGGGCAAAACTCGAGCGCAGACCGAGAACATAGATACGCCGGGCAACGCAGAGTCTTTTAACCACCTTTTCAAAGATCTGGTCCGGATTTTCCGTCGGAATCTGGCGGATGTTTTCGATATCAGAGGCAAAGACCTCCTGGTAGATCGATTCCTTTTTATCGACTCTATCGGAATACCGGGCCAGGCGTCTGGTGGTGGAATAGCTGTCCAGCGTGGACCGGATCAAATTCCTCTTGAATTCCAAATAACTGGCAAAACCCAGTCTGCGAACGAATCTGGAGACAGTGGCCTCGGAAACACCCGCCTGCCGGGCCAGATCATGGGAGTTGAACAACAGGACCCGGTCAATGTTCTCGGTGACATACGTGGCCAGCTTTTTCTGGCTCTTCGTCAAATCAGGGTACGTTTCCGACAGCTGCTCAATCATGAGAACTCCCCACAGGCGGGGCCACTCAAGCACCACCCTGTGGAATCACGGGGTCACAGGACCGGCCTTCCGTGACTTCGGGATTTGGTTTAAATGATTTTTGAAATAATAATTGCAAAATTGTTTTGCGTGAAAATATAATTTCATAAGCTTTCAGATGTTGTCAACCTGTTTTTTTTATAGCAAAGGGTGCGCGATTTCGACGTCAATGCTCTTGAAAATACTCAACCGCTCCCGGATGAAGCGGCATGGCCAGGGTGTCCCACTGAGAGGCCTCGACCCTGAAGGAAGAAAGAGCCGGATGAGCGCTTCGCAAGGTCTCCCTGTTCTTTTCCAGGGCCTCGAGGATCGTGGAGACAGTTTGCCTGTCCAGCCATCTTGAGGCCACCAGCAGGACCTTGGTCCCAAAAGTGCTCACCTTCTCCGCCCCGGGTTCATAAGTCTCGGCCGGTATCTCCAATTGGAAGTAGGCGGGATGGGCTTGGATCATCTCCTGAATATCGCCGTCGTTCACATCGAGCAGCCGGGCGGAACAGAGCCGCAGCAACCGCTCGAGGGTTTCGCCCGGATGGACCCCGATCCGGATCAGAGCCTGTATCGTCCCGTGGCAAAAGGCCAGGCTGTCCTGGGAACCGGTGGCCGAGAGCTCTTCCACCAGGCTGAAATCCTCCCTGCTCCAGCCCTTGGCCCTGAACAGACGCTCAACCGCAAGGTGCGGCAGGGAACCCGGCGGGCCGGCGCTGATCCGTTTCCCCTTCACATCCTGGAGAGATTCTATCCCGGCATCCTCCCGGACGACCAGGCTTACCGGAAGACCGTAGACTGGAAACAGGACGCAAAGATTCTGATAATTGATATCTGTGTATCTGAACTTACCGGTTTTATTCAGGGCATCATACAAAAGACGCGAATCGATCAGGGCCAGGTCCAGGGAGCCCCCGGCCAGGTTGGTCAGATTATAGACCTCATCCGCAGCAGGGATCGGGCTGCACAGGATGCCGGAGGCCTGGTTGTTCAGGACCCGGCAGATCTTGCGGCCGCTGAAGTGGGAAAAACTTCCGGGCTCTCCGGTTCCCAGGAGAATATCGAAGGCCCGGGCAAGACCTGGGCTGAATACGAGAACGAGCACCGCGAGAACCGATAGACACCATTTTACAAAACCTGGACCACAGATCCGGGCTCTTTTTTCGGCTGCCATGATCTCATCCTCCACGGGATCGATGCCTGAACCGGTCGGTTCAAGTCCGACTCCTCATGTTGAATAGTTCAGAACTCTTTGACCGATTACCCCGGAACCGCTTCCAGCTTTCTCTTGCGTCCTCTTTGCAGGAACCAGACCCAAACCAAAAGTGCGGTAGCCGGAATGAACATCAGCTGCCTGGGCGGCCGCTCGTTGGGCACCTGGACGCCCAGGATCTCCTGATCGAAGTCGATGCCCGCCTTTTCCGCCGGACTGGCGAACCCAACCATATCCACGATGACCCTGCCCTCTTCGGTCCTGGTCTCCAGCCCCAGGGCGTCCAGCCGCTGGGCCCCGGTTTCCTCGGAACCCACCTTGAGCATGATCGTCTTGGTGTACTCGTTGCCGTCGAAGTCCACGCCCTGGACCTGGAGGATCAGCTGCGAACCCGGTTTCATCTGGTCTACGATCTGCTCCAGCCTGGTCGGCGGCTCGATTTCGTAGGGGGGATAGACCTTGTCCCACCAGAACCCGGGACGGAGCAGGGTAAAGGCCACCAGGAGCAGGGCCCCGGTCTCCCAGAGGCGGTTTTTGGTCAGAAAGTAGCGCTGGGTTCCGGCGGCAAAGACCAGCATGGCCACCACCGCCGAAACAATGACCAGCAAAAGTTCGTACCAGGTGGTCAGTCCGATGAGCAGCAGCTGGTTGTTGAAGATAAAGATAAAGGGCAGGATCGCGGTCCGGATATCATAGGTGAAGCCCTGAATACCCGTTTTGATCGGATCGCCCCCGGAGATCCCGGAGGCGGCAAAGGCGGCCAGACCCACGGGCGGGGTGTCGTCGGCCAGGATCCCGAAATAGAAAACAAAGAGGTGGACCGCGATCAGGGGCACGATCAGGCCGGCCTTGGCCCCCAGGGTGACGATGACCGGGGCCATCAGGGAGGAAACCACGATGTAGTTGGCTGTGGTGGGCAGGCCCATTCCCAGAAGCAGACTTATCATGGCCGTGAACAGCAGGATCAGGACCAGGTTTCCGCCGGAGATGAACTCCACGAACTCGGTCATGACCAGGCCGATCCCGGTCAGGGTGACCGTGCCGACCACGATCCCGGCCGCGGCCGTGGCCACGCCGATGCCTATCATGTTGCCCGCCCCGGAGACCATCCCGGTGACCAGGTCCCGAAAACCCCGCTTTAAAGTATACTCGGCGTCTTTGGCCTTGCGGAAGACCCCTTTGAGCCGCCGGTGGGTCAGGACGATGAACATCATCAAAACGCTGGCCCAGAAGGCGGAGAGAGACGGAGAAAAACGCTCCACCACCAGGCACCACATGAGGACCACAACCGGCAGCAGGAAATAGTAGCCGGCCTGGGCCGTCGGACCCAGGAAAGGCAGTTCGCTGATCTCATGGCTCTCATCCAGGTCCGGCACCTTGCAGGCCAGAGCCACAAGCAGCACATAAGCCAGGAGCAGGATCAGAGTCACGATCCACATGGCCGAATCTCCGGCCACGGTTTTGATCCAGCCGATCCCGTAATAGGTGGCCCCGGCCATGATGATCAACAAAAGGACCACCAGGACAAAACTCAGCATTTTCTGAACAAATGTCTTGTGAACCGGTTTTTCCAGACCCTTGAGGCCCAGCTTGCAGGCCTCCAGGTGCACGATGTAGATAAGGGCGATGTAGGAGATGATGGCCGGCAGGAAGGCGTGCTTGATGACCTCCAGGTAGGAGATACCCACATATTCGACCATCAGAAAGGCAGCCGCGCCCATGACCGGCGGGGTCAACTGGCCGTTGGTCGAGGAAGCCACCTCCACGGCCCCGGCCTTTTCCGGGGTAAAGCCCACCTTTTTCATCAAAGGGATGGTGAAGGTCCCGGTGGTGACCACGTTGGCGATGGACGATCCCGAAACCAGTCCGGTCATGCCTGAAGAGAGCACGGCCGCCTTGGCCGGTCCCCCGCGCATGTGTCCCAGCCCGGCAAAAGCAACCCGGATAAAATAATTCCCGGCTCCGGCGGATTCAAGAAGCGAGCCAAAGAGCACGAACATAAAAACCATGCTGGTGGAGACCCCCAGGGCCACCCCGAAAACACCTTCGGTGGTCAGCCAGTAGTGAGACATGCCTTTGTCCAGGCTGGCGCCCTTATGGGCGATGACATCCGGCATATAGGCCCCGGCAAAAGTGTAGAGAATAAAGAAGCCGGCCACCACCATCAGGGGCGGCCCCAGGGCTCTGCGGGTGGCTTCCAGCAGGGTGATCATGCCGACGATGGACACGGTGAGATCCATGGCAGTAGGGAGTCCGGGCCGATCGGACAGCTCTTCATAAAAGAAAAATATGTAAGCCGAGCAATAGGCGGCTGCCAAAGCCACCACCCAGTCCTGAAGCGGGATGTAGTCCCTGGGCGAGGAGCGAAACGAGGGAAAGGCGGTATAGGCCAGAAACATGGCGAAAGCCAGATGAATGGCCCGGGCCTCGGTGGAGTTGAAAACAAAGATATTGAAGATAAAGGGAAGGGGCGAAGAGTACCAGATCTGGAAAAGGGTCCAGCAGAGAGGGACGAAAAACAAAACGTTCTTCGAGATCGCGCCTGTCGGCCGACGGGACCCGGTCTCGGTCTGGGCGATCATCTCCTGCAGCGATGTCTCTGGAGAGGCTGCTTCCTGTGCTTTGCTCATCAATGTGACTCCTGTCGGACGAAATGTGCTCACTCAATACTGATCCAACTTGATTTTTTTAAAAAAGGCGGCTTCGTCCAACAGGTACGAACCTTTGTTTCGAAAAGCAAAACGGGATCAGTATGTAAAAGAATCTTTGAAATCGGACTGGCATACCTGTTTTGAAACGTTAAACCGATAAGGCCAAGCACCCTGGCTTAGTGATGTTGGGCCTACATTTCTATTCACATTATCCAAAAAAGGGCCTTCCGAATGATTTCGGAAGGCCCTTTTTTGGATTTTACATCAAACCGGCTTCCTTGTAGTACTTAACAGCCCCATCATGCAGAGGAGCGGTGAGTCCGTCCTTGATCATCTCTTCTTTTTTCAGCACGGCAAATGCCGGATGAAGTTTCTTAAAGGTTTCGAAATTCTCGAAGACCGCCTTGACAACATGGTAGATGACATCTTCCGGGACATCGGTGGAGGATACGAAGGTGGCCCCGACGCCGAAAGTGGTCACGTCGTCTGGATTGCCCCGATACATGCCGCCGGGAATGGTTGCCCAGCGATAATAGGGATATTCATCGACCAGTTCTGCGATCTCGGGCGTCTTGACGTTTATCAGTTTAGAATCGCAGGTCGTGGTGGCTTCTTCGATGTAGGCTCCGGGATGGCCTGTGGTGATGACAAAGGCCTCGATCTTGTTGTCGCAAAGGGCCTGGGCCATTTCCGCGGACTTTAGCTCTGCAGCCAGCTTGAAATCATCCTTGGTCCAGCCCAGGGCCTTCATGACCACTTCCATGGTCCCGCGCTGACCCGACCCCGGGTTGCCGATGTTGACCCGCTTGCCTTTGAGGTCTCTCAGGCCGTCAATGTCGGCATCGGCCCGGGCCACGAGCGTAAACGGCTCAGGATGGACGGAGAAGACGGCCCGGAGGTCCTTGTTCTGCTGGCCCTCGAACTTGCTGCTGCCGTGATAGGCATGATACTGCCAGTCCGACTGGCAGACACCCATGTCCAACTCACCCTGGGCAATGGTGTTCAGGTTATACACCGAACCGCCGGTGCTCTCGACGGAACAGCGAATCCCGTGATCTTTGCGGCCCTTGTTGACCAGGCGGCAGATCGCGCCTCCGGTCGGATAGTAGACCCCGGTCACTCCGCCGGTGCCGATGGTCACAAACTGGGTGTCTTCATCAGCCTGGACCTCGGCCGGAACGGCTCCCAGCAGCAGGAACAGACCCAAGACCGCTGCGATCGTGAAAAGTAAGCTTTTTTTCATCTCGTATCCCTCCGTGTTTGTTCGTCGTTTCTGCGGTTCATCGCCATTTCCGTCTGCTTGCTTCTTTCCGGCTCACCTCCTTTTTGAGTTTGCGCATCCCCTTGCACCTGTCCTTCAGGAGAATGCCATTTTTGCAAAAAAAATCTCAAAATACAAAAATCTGAAATAAATTCTTCATTAATTTTTCCATCCTGTCAAGCCCAAACCTGCAAATCCATACTTTCGGATTCAGAATAGAAAAGGACCCTGCAAATTTCGGCATTGCCATCGCCTGAGAAATCGTGGTACGTGGACCAGTAAAGACCGTTTCCCAAACCCTTTGCGAAGGAATATTATGAAAGCAAAGACTACTCTATTTTCCGGAACAGGGCAAGGAAGAAAAACGAAAACACGTCACTTTCTTCCCTTCTTAACCCTCTGGACCTTTTGGCTGTTTCTATGCGGACCGGCCTGGGCAGGAAGCTGGGATGTCCACGTCCGCTGGGTCCCGGATGGGGATACCCTGTACCTGGAAAGCGGACAAAAAGTCCGCCTGAAAGGAATCGACGCCCCGGAAAGCGGAGGCGAGAAAGCACCTGCCCAATATCACGCCTTCAAATCCAGGCAGGGGCTGGTTGGGCTGGTCGAAAACAGGACCTTGCGCATCGAAGCCGAGACCCTGGATGCCGACCGATTCGGAAGGATTCTGGCCTATGTCCGGCTGCCGGACAACAGGATGCTGAACAGGGTCCTGATCGAACGCGGCCTGGCCTTTTTCTATCCCCACCCCGGGCAGGCTCAACCCCATCAGGAAAAACTGCTCCGAAGCCAGAAACGGGCGATGCATGAAAGAAGGGGCTTCTGGGGCCGCATCCTGACCATGCCGGCGGCCAGAGACAGGTATATTGGCAACAGCAACAGCCTGCGCTTTCACAGCCAGGACTGCACCTATGGGCAACGCATCAAGCAGAGCAACAGGGTTGATTTTCCCGGCCTGCGCCAGGCCTTTTCCGCCGGCTACGCCCCGGGGCGGAACTGCACCCCCTGGCCTTTACAATAGCGGCCTGCTCCCGGAAACATTCACCCCATACTGAAAATGAAAGACGAAAACGATCTGGAGGAAATTTCTTCATGAACGGCTTCTCTGTGCAAAACAAACCGGCCGCAACCGCGGCCGATCAATCCAGGGATGCCTCTTCCCGCTTTCTGGTCCTGGACAGGGAAGCAGACCCGGGCTTGAACATCAGGTACGGGTTGGGGGTGGATGCCGGCGGGACCTATACCGATGCCGCAATATACGATTTTAAACGACAACGTCTTAGCGGCAAGAACAAGGCCTTGACCACCAGATGGGATTTCAGCATCGGCATCGATCAGGCCCTTTGCGGGCTGCAGCAAGACATCCTCGGCAAGGTGAAGCTGGTCTCTGTTTCCACCACCCTGGCCACCAATGCCATCGTGGAAGGCCAGGGCCAGAAAGCGGGTCTGTTGTACATGACCGCAAACCGGAGCGCCTCGGAAGAGCTGATCACCCATACGCCGAAAGCCCATGTCTCAGGCCGGATGAGCATCTCCGGCCAGGAGATCGAGCCTGTCGACCCTGACCAGATCCGCCGGACGGCCCGGCAGATGATCGAACAAAACGGAGTTGCCGCCTTTGCGGTCTCGGGCTATGCCGGGGCCGTGAACCCGACCCATGAACTGCTGGTCAAACAAATCCTCCGGAAAGAGACCGGGATGGTCGTCTCCTGCGGGCATGAACTGTCGGATCTGCTCAACTTTGTAATCCGGGCCCAGACCGCTGTTTTGAACGCCCGTATCATCCCCAGGATGATCAAATTTTTTCAGGAACTGGAAATCCGGGACAGGACGGCGCCGGCCGCTGACGGCACGGCCCTGCTCCTTGAGCGGACCATTCAGGCCACGCTCTCCGGAAGCCCGGACCTGACCCTGCAGCCGGCCTTGGAAAAGGAAACGGCTCCCCCTGTTTGACCAGCAAAAAGAAATACCTGTTCATCAATACCGATTCCGATAGCGATTCCGGCACCCGGTGAAAACCATAGGCAGTGTCACCAAAGCCAGGGATCGACCCTCCCCCAACCCCTCCCTGACCAGGGAGAGGAGTAAAGGCGTCGTCACGGCCGGTCTGCACCTTCCGGTATAGAGTCTGCCGGGGAGCCGGAATCACTCATTGGCCGGCTGGATGCCGTCCAGTTTCCAGTGCGAGTCCGGATTGTCCTTTTCACGGCAGAAGGTCCACACTTCCCGGACCTGTTTGGAATTCGGTCCTTCCCCGCTTTCCCTGAGCAGCACGTCAAAGTAAACAGAGGCCCTTTCTTCAGACCCTTGCCTGGAGGACTCAAGAAAGCGGGCATTGACCAGCAGGAGCTCTGTTTCACCGGGGTCCGGATCTTCCCGGGCCCTGGACTCGAGCTCCCTGAACAGATTCTTAGTCGTGAACTGGCGGATGTCTTCCAGATCCCTCTTGTCCCAGGCTTCCTGCACACGGCGATAGACCGCCTTGGCCCCCTGGAGGAACTCCTCTTGATTGAAGTCCGACGATCCGGCGGAAGCGGCGCTGCCGGCCCCGGGGCTCTGCCTTGAGGTATCCGGCTCCTTGGACCGCAGGTGATTCCAGAACTCCTGGGCCTGCCTGTCCATGTCCCCGCCAGGACGGCTTTCCCTCTGCTTCGGCGGCGCATCCCGCCTGCCGCCGGCAACAAGCCTGAACAGAAAGTAGATTATTCCGCCGATGATCAGTAATTCCAGAAGCATCATATTGTACCCGCCAATTGACTGGTAACCCAGTCGGTCCATTCCTTGATCCCCTCGCCTGTCCGGCAGGATACCTCGAAGATCCTGATATCGGGATTGAGCCGCAGGACCCTCTCCCGCAAGGCGTCCCGGTCGAACTCGGCCAGCTCCAGGTAGTCGGTCTTGTTCAAAACCAAGACGTCGGAGACCTTGAACATCAACGGATACTTCAAGGGCTTGTCGTCACCTTCGGGCACGCTCAGGATCATCACTTTTTTGTGGGCCCCGGTGTCGAACTCGGCCGGACAGACCAGATTTCCCACGTTTTCAATGACGATCAGGTCCAATTGCTTCGTATCCATGTTATCCAGGCCCTGAGCCACCATGGCCGCGTCCAGGTGACAAAAGCCGCCGGTGCGGAGCTGGACCACCGGAACTTTGAGGGCCGCAATTTTTTCGGAATCGACCATGGAGTCTATATCCGCCTCCAGGACACCCAGGCGAAAGTCCGACTGCAGGCCTTCCAGGGTCCGCAGAATAAGACTGGTCTTGCCGGCCCCGGGGGAAGCCATGAGGTTTAAAAGCAAACAGCCCTCCCCGGTCAAACGCTCCCGGAGTTCCCCGGCCATGCGGCCGTTGTCCGCAAGGATCTCCTCCTTGACCTCGATCAACCTCACTTCCTGCATCCCTGATCTCCTTTCTGCATTCGTCAAAACAGGCTGCTGCTTAAGCTCGTCTTTACCCCGGTTAGTCATCGTAATCGAGAGCCTCCAAGGGCTGGTTGAAAAAAACCAAAATTGAATCAGCTAATCCCCGCTCCGCACTTCACATTCCGTACTCCGCACTTCCTCCGTCCTCGTTCCCCGTTCCGCGCTCGCAGCTCCCTGCTCCCCGCTCCGCGTTCCGAGCTCTCTTCTCAAATCTGGTTCATCCAGTTTTTGCGTACTTTCAGTTCTTCAGATGCCTCATTCTCTTGTCCGCCTGCCCGGTTAAATCTCTGTAAGCGAAGCGCATTTAACTATGGCGAACGAAGAATCTCTCTGCCAAGGGCGGGGTTATTCAATAAGCACGTCTATCCCGATTAAACTGGCAATTGTGGACTTTAAACCCAATTACATAATAGCCTTTCCAAATATTCTTTAACATATTAAATACTTACATGTCAGCACTGCCAGAGACAGGGATAACATCTATCTTTCCGCCTCTCCTCACTCCTCATTCCCCGTTCCCCACTCCGCGTTCCGAGCTCCCCATTCCGCAATCCGCACTCCGCACTCCGAGTTCCGTGTTCCGCACTCCGAGTTCCGCGCTCCGCACTTCCCCCTCTCCTCATCCCCCGTTCCGCGCTCCCAGCTCCGCGCTCCCAGCTCCGCGCTCCCCGCTCCGCTTTCTGCACTCCGAGTTCCGCGCTCCGCACTTCCCCCTCTCCTCACTCCTCACTCTCTTCTCACAGCTTCCCCCGCTCCCTGGCCATTCCGGCATAGGTCTCGAACATGCTCGCGGGCGGAGTGTATTGCCTGGCTGCTTCTTTTTGATGGAGACCGATGGCCTCGAATTCACATCCGGCCAGACAGACCCCGCAGCCGATGCACCTCTCCGGCTCGACCCGGGCCGTTTCCCCCAGGGAAATGGCCGCCATGTGACACCTCTGGACGCAGGCGCCGCAGGCCGTGCACATATCGGTGACGATCTCGGCGTAGTAGTTCGTATGCACCAGTTGGCCGGGGTTGTCCAATTCTTTCAGATTCTTCAGGATCTGGCAGCAGCAGCCGCAGCACATGCAGATATTGGCCGGTTTCTGGGCGTTTCCCGGCTGGACCACCAGGCCGGCTTCAACCGCCTGCTTGAAAAGCTCCAGGGCCTCCTCCTGGCTGACGACCCGGCCCAGCTTGTTCTCTTCATAAAAGTAGGCCCCGCTGCCGAAGATAAAACAGCCCTCCAAGGGGTTGGAGCATCCCTGGCCGATCATGCGGTGCTCCTTGCGGCAGATGCACTCGGCCACCACGATCTTGGACTGTTGCCTGATGATCTCCTCCGCGGCCTCATAGCCCATGACCGTCATCTCCTGATCCAGGCTCTCGGCCACCGGTATGATCCGCAGCTGTTTGGTCTCGGATCCGGCCCACAGTTGATCCACCAGATGGGGAATGTACTCGTTCATGTCCCTGATCAGCTCGGGGTCGAGATCATTGACATGGTACTCCCAGATGCCGACCACAAACTGGGCGGCCATGTAATGGGGTCTTTTGCCCTTGCTGGAACGGAAGATGAGCCCCTTCCCGGCCATGGTCCCGAGTTTTTCAGCCAGCTCTTCCTGGTCCCGGTCCAGCCTTTTGGCGATGGTCGAGATCCGCTCCGGAATCATCTTCAGCCCCACAGCAATGGCGGCCTCTTCCTCGCTGAAAAGACGCCTCAGTATCCTCAACTCCACCCCGGACTCAGTGGCCGGGAATCCCGCCGGCAGGTCATCCAGATGTTTGGCCAGCCGCTTGAAGACATCCATGCACGCACTCCCTTCGTCTGAAAATCGCGGCCGATTTTCAGACATCGATATATTTTTATTTTTATCCCTAAAAAATACCCCGGGTATTTTTTACAGATAGCCTTTCAGCCTTAATTTTTGAATATAGTGATTCCGGGAAGGTTGCACCGACTGCAGCCGGACTTTGGACTCCCTGATGGTGATCCGGTCTCCGGCCCGGAGCCTGGTGCCGGACTGGCCGTCCAGGGTCAGATACACCTCTGACGAACTCGGCTCTACCTGGATGCTGACTTTGGTCCGGCTGGGGAGAATGAGAGGTTTGAACCCGCTCATGAAAGGGCAGACCGCACATATTTCCATGACTTCCAGTTCATGGTTGATCAAGGCCCCGCCCGCGGCAGCGGCATAGGCTGTGGAACCGATCGGCGTGGACACGATCAGTCCGTCGGCCCTGACCGTTCCCATCTCGGCGGCCTCTGCCCAGAGACGCAGCCTGATAAGCCTGGCCGTCCCCCCCCGGCCCACCAGGAGGTCGTTGGCCACCCGTCCCTGCTCTATGAGGACGCCTTCGCGGTGCAGATCGTAATGGAGCATGATCCTCGGAGAAAGATGGTAATCGCCCGTGACGATTCGGGCCAGGGAGCCTTCCCATTCTTCCGGATTCAGCTCGGTCAAAAAACCGACCTGTCCGAAGTTCATACCCAGAACCGGGACCTGACGATCCCCGAGCGTCCGGACAACGCTCAACAGGGTGCCGTCACCGCCCAGAACGAGAACCATATCCGGCCTGGGTTTTCCCGCACATTCGGGATGTTCGTATTCCGAATTCTGAAAAACCGCGGCTGCGACCCCCAAGGCCTCAAGGCTTGCCTGAATGTGAAATCCAAGCGCATAAGCCTGGTCGTTGCCTGTCTTGGTGACGACATCCACACTGTGTATCGGCTGAAACATGCCTTTCTTTTTAAACCAATCCGCACGAATCATCAAGAATTCTTTTTCAGGCCTTGACAAACAGGGGCATGAAGTGCCATAAGTATTCTTTGTCGAGCGGGTGTAGCTCAGCCGGTAGAGTACAAGCTTCCCAAGCTTGGTGTCGCGGGTTCGATCCCCGTCACCCGCTCCACGCCTCTTCGTTGACATTTTTTTTGCAGCAGAGGTGGGCCCAGGGTCCACCTTTTTTTTATAAACGACACAACTCCCCGCAGGTTTTTTTGCAAGTATTTCAGGGACAAACACCGTTGGTTTGTCCGGCACGGTCTTCAACTCATTTATGTCTGACAAACAGTATCAACGAATACTTGACCTTGTTGAACCCCTGGTCCAGACCATGGGCCTGACCCTCTGGGGGATTGAGCTGCCCTCGGCTCCCAAGGGGGGCACCCTGCGAATCTACGTGGATACTCCCCAAGGGGTCAGTATCGACCAGTGCAGGACTCTGAGCAAGCACCTTAGCCTGGTCTTTGATGTCGATGACCCGTTCCCAGGCGGATCCTATACGCTCGAAGTCTCCTCCCCCGGCCTAGAACGCCCTTTTTTCGAACCTGGTCAGCTCGACGGCTACCAGGGACGGAAGATTGCCCTCACCCTCAAGGAACCGGTCAATAACAGCAAGAAATGGCAGGGAGAACTGCTTCGAGTCAACGGGAACACCGTGACCCTGCAGACGGAGACTCGGGAGATGGACTTTGACTGGGATCAGATACGCAGAGCCCATTTAATCCATGAAGAACCAGTCCCGTCCAGAAAGCAGAAAAAATAGCCGAACGTATTTCGGAGGAAATCCATGAGTATGGAACTCAAAAAATCCATTGATCTCATCAGCAAGGAACGTCACATAGACCGGGACATCCTCGTGGACACCCTGGAGGAGGCCGTCCGGACGGCCGTGAACAAGAAATTCAACAACCAGCTGGACATAGAGGTCAATTTCAACGACGAGACCGGAGACATCGATGTGCACCAGTTCAAGGTCGTTCTGGAGGAAGCCGAAGATCCCAACACGGAAATAAGCCTGGATGAAGCCCGGGAAATCGACCCGGAAGTCAATCTTGAAGACGAGCTGGGCTTCAAGCTGGAAGTTGAAAATCTGGGGAGAATCGCGGCCCAATCGGCCAAGCAGGTCATTATCCAGCGCATGCGCGACGCTGAACAGGAAATCATCTATGAAGAGTTCATCCAACGCAAAGGCGAGATCATAAGCGGAACCATACTCCGCCGCGACCGCTCCGGCTGGATCATCAACCTGGGGCGAACCGAAGCCATACTCCCCAAGAGCGAACAGGTTCCCAAGGAACACTACCGCCGCGGCGACAGGGTTCAGGGTTATATTCTGGAAGTCAAAAAAGAATCACGCGGCCCCCAGGTCGTCCTCTCCAGGTCCCATCCGGATTTCATGGCCGCTTTGTTCAAGATCGAAGTCCCGGAGATCAGCGACGGGACCATAAAAATCATCGGGATCGTCAGAGATCCCGGGTTCCGCGCCAAAATCTCCCTGTTGTCCAACGACCGGGATGTCGATCCGGTCGGGGCCTGTGTCGGGGTCCGCGGCTCCCGGATCAACAAAATCGTTCAGGAGTTCAAAGGGGAAAAGATAGATATCGTCCTCTGGAGTCCCGACATAACGACCTATGCCGTCAATGCCCTTTCGCCGGCCCGGATTCACAGCATCACAGTCGATGAAGACGAAAACAAACTCGAGGCCGTTGTCCCGGACGACCAGTATCATCTTGCCGTCGGCCGCAAGGGGCAGAATGTGAAACTGGCCAGCAAGCTCCTGGGGTGGCAGGTGGACATCATCACGGAAAGCCGCTACGGGGAACTCTACGCCCACCGCCAGGAACTGGAACAGTTGAGCAGTGTCGTGAACGTCGGCATCGAACACTTCATGGCAGCCGGCTTTGAGACGATGGAAAGCCTGCAGGATGCCTCGGATGAGGACCTGCTGGCCATTACCAATATGGACGAGGACAAGCTCGTTGACCTTCGTGCGGCCATGAACCTCCTGGGCAATTCGAGTACGGTTCCGGAGCAGGATGAAAGCCAGGACACGGAGTAAGGCCATACCAGGACAAGACTCGAGCCAGCGGACCGAAAAGCACGTCCCCTTCCGGATGTGCGTTATCTGCCGGCGACGTTTTCCCAAAAGCGGGCTGACCAGATATGTCAAGAGAGGAAGCGGATCGCGGAAAGGAATAGTCTACAAAGACCCGGGTCAGGACATGGCCGGAAGGGGTTTTTATATCTGCAGCAGCCCGGCCTGCCGGGAGAAAAAAGAAAAAATCACGGGTTTGCACGCTCAGTGCAGGGGGTAGTCATGACCACCATGATGCGAGTGAGAGAATTATCACAAAAACTGAATATTTCCAATAAAGAGTTATTGCACCTGCTCAGAGAGGAGAATATCCAGGTAAAGAGCCACATGAGCGGTCTGACCGAGGAAGACGTCCAGTTGGTGCGCCAGAAAATTATGGATCAGCACAAAGAAGAAAAATCGGAACAAAAGGTCACCTCGTCAGGCGTTATCGTCCGGCGGAGACGGCACCAGAAACGAGAGAAAGTCGAGACCCGCAAGGCAGCGGCGGAAGAAGCCGGACTTGAACAACAGGCGGCACCTGAACCCGAACCCCGGACGGTTTCTGAGCCGAGGGAACCGGAACGGGAAGAACCAGGCCTTCAGGAGGAAGTCAAAGAAGAGGTTGAGGCCAAAGCACCGACTGAACCCGTGCCTTCTGCAAAACCCGCTGAACCCGCTGAATCCGCTGAACCCGGGACCGGGGAAGCTGCACCGAAGAAGGCCCCGGCCAAGAGACGTTCCCGGAAAAAGAAAAAAGCCCCCGAGCCCCCGAGTGTGACCGTTATTTCCAGGCCGGAACCAAGCGCCGAGCCCGAACCCCCTGCAGCAAGAGCCAAGCCTGCCACGCCTGCGGAAGAATCAAAAAAGAGGAAGAAGAAAGACAAGCGGGTGGTGGATGTCTCCGGCTTGTACCAGCAGCAAACGGAACAACCCAAGCCCCAGGAGGCTCCCAAAAGGAGAAAAAGGCCCGAAGGCAAGGGGAAGCAGCTGGGCAAACTCGTCAAGGGCAGAAGACCGTCCAGGGGCAAGGAACAGAGGGCGGCCCCGAAGTCCTTCACCCAGCCGCTCAAAGCTGCCAAACGGAAAATCAGAATGGAAGAGGCCATCAGGGTTTCGGATCTGGCCCAGGAGATAGGGGTCAAAGCCCAGGAGATCATCAAGATCCTTTTCAACTACGGGGTCATGACCACCATCAACAAGTCTCTGGACCTGGAGACCGCCACACTGGTCGCTGCGGAATTCGGATATGATGTCGAGGACGTGGGATTTTCCGAAGCATCCTTCCTCATGCCGAAAAAAGAGGACAAGACCGAAGAACTGCAGATAAGACCCCCGGTGGTGACCATCATGGGCCACGTCGACCACGGGAAGACATCTCTGCTGGACGCTGTCCGGGAATCCAAGGTCATGGCCGGGGAAGCCGGGGGCATCACCCAGCATATAGGGGCCTATCATGTGGATACGGACAAGGGCTCTCTGGTCTTTTTAGACACCCCCGGACATGAGGCCTTCACGGAGATGCGTTCCCGGGGGGCCCAGGTCACGGACATCGTCATCCTCATTGTGGCCGCGGACGACGGGGTCATGGATCAGACCAGAGAGGCCATCAATCACGCCAAGGCCGCCGAGGTCCCCATTATCGTGGCCATCAACAAGATCGACAAGGACAATGCCGACCTCGATCGGGTCAAGAGGGAACTGGCCGATGAAGGCCTGATCTCGGAAGAATGGGGCGGAGACACCATGTTCGCCAACATATCCGCCAAGCAGCGGACCGGCATCGACCAGCTCATGGAAATGGTCCTGCTCCAGGCCGAAGTTCTGGAACTCAAAGCCAACCCGGAGAAACGCGCCCGGGGTCACATCGTGGAGGCCAAACTGGACAAGGGCCGGGGTCCGGTCGGGACCGTGCTCGTCCAGGAAGGGACCCTGCACGCCGGGGATTATTTCGTCTGCGGACTTTTCGGGGGCAAGATCCGAGCCCTGTCCAACGATGTGGGGCAGCCGATCAGCTCGGCCGGTCCCTCCATGCCGGTTGAGATTCAGGGGTTCGACGGCATCCCCAATGCCGGCGATGAATTCGTGGTGGTCGAGGACGACAAGGCCGTGAAAAAGATCATCGACACCAGGCGAATCAAACACCGGGAACGGGAACTGGCCAAAGAGGGCAAGGTAACCCTGGAAGGCTTCTTTGCCGCCAAGGCCGAAGAAGAACTCAAAACCCTGAACCTGATCGTCAAGGCCGATGTGCAGGGCTCCCTGGAAGCCATTCAGGACTCCATCGCCAAGCTTTCCACCGACAAGGTCAAAGTCAACAGCATCCACGGCGGGATAGGGGCGATCACGGAGACGGACGTCAAACTGGCCGCCGCCTCCTCTGCCGTAATCATCGGCTTCAATGTCCGGCCTTCGGCCAAGGTCAAGGAAGAGGCCGAAAAAGAACAGGTGGACATCCGATTCTATGACGTCATCTACCACCTGGTCAACGAGGTCAAAGAGGCCATGGCCGGGATGCTGGCCCCGGTCACCCGGGAGATATACCTCGGCCAGGCCGAAGTCAGGGAGGTCTTCACCATCCCCAGAGTCGGGGCCATCGCCGGCTGTTACGTCCTGGACGGCAAGCTCCAGCGCAATGCCGGGGTCCGCCTCCTCCGAGACGGCGTGGTCATCTACACCGGCCGGCTGAGTTCCTTGAAGCGGTTCAAGGACGACGCCAAGGAAGTGGGCAAGGATTACGAATGCGGCGCCGGCCTGGAGCGGTTCAACGACATCAAGATCGGCGACATCATCGAGGCCTATGACGAGGTTCAGGAAAAGGCCACCCTCTAATTTTTTTGGGCGAGGGAAGACCTTGCCCAAAAAAATTAATAATTAAGCGATTAAGTTAAGACAGAAAGAATGATCATTGGGACTTTGAAAATTGAATTTCGGCTGCACGGTATTTGTTCCATCAAGGAAAAGCGGGGCATAGCCAACAGCCTGAAGCAGAAGCTAAGGAACAAGTTCAATGTGGCCCTGTCCGAGATAGACGGCCAGGACAGCCTGCATTCCCTGCAACTGGCCCTGGTCACGGTCTCCACTGAAAGCAAGCGGGTCCAGAGCACCCTGAACAAGGCCCTGGCCATGATCGAGGCCATCAGTCCGGAAGAGATCGTCGACGTCCAAACCGAGGTCTTCGGGGCATAAAATATTTTAGTATGCGAGGAATACATTGCGTCGAACCTTTTGACATTGAACATCGACTGCCAATATTTTCAAACAACTACAAAATCAATGTATGACGAGCATAGCTAAAATATCATTTTATGCGCAAGGCACATTCCATCCGAGCCCATCGGCTTGAAGAACAGATCCTGCACGAACTGGGCCGAATACTCGTCGAAGAGATACAGGACCCCAGGCTGGAACTTATGACCTTCAGCGGGGTGCGCCTGAATGCCGACCTGACCATTGCCGAGGTTCTCTACACCCACCGCGGTGATCAGAAAAAGGAGGACGATGTCAAAAAGGGCTTGAAGACGGCCGCCGGATTCCTCCGCTTCAGGCTCGGCAAGAAACTCGAACTGCGCCATGTACCGGAACTTCGCTTCAAATGGGACGAATTTCTTGAGGAAATGATCCATGACCAGCCCACGAACACGGATAGTTGAAGAGATTCTTACGGGAAACCGCTTTCTGTTGACGGCCCACATCAATCCTGACGGGGACGCCGTGGGGAGTCTGGTCGGGCTCATGCATCTGCTGAAGGCCCTGGATAAAGATCCGGAACTGGTCATGCCCCCTCCCGGAGCCCCCCATAAATTTTCCTGGTTGGATTTCGGGTCGCAACAAAATAGCAGACCGTCTGAGACCGTCAGCTGCCAGCCCTGTCCCAAAGAGGTCGACGCCTTCTTTGTCCTGGACTGCGGCAACCGCGACCGTGTGCAAAAGGAGCTTCAGCCCTGCTTCGACTCCTGCCGGGTTTTGAACATCGATCATCATCCGGACAACACCCATTTCGGGGACCTGAACTGGGTTGACGCCGGCCGGTCTTCGGTGGGGGAGATGATCGCCCTGCTGGCCGGAGATCTGGACGTCCCCCTGACCGGAGCCCTGGCCGAAGGGGTTTACCTGGCCATGGTTTCGGACACCGGCTTTTTTTCATACAGCAACACCGGCCCGGAAACACTGCGCCTCACGGCCCGGATCCTGGAGAACGGTTTCGACCTGGATCGATTGAACCGGCGCCTGCAGCGCCAGTCGAGCCTGAACAAGATCCATCTCCACGGTCTGGCCATGTCCCGGGCCAGCCTCTATTCACAGGGAAGGATCGGGGTCATCCGGGCGGACAGGGCCATGTTCGCCCAGACCCAAACCACTGCTGAAGATTTCGAGGACCTGATCAACCACATCCGGGGGATCGAGTCCGTCCTGGTGGCGGTCAGCCTGCGTGAAGAGCAGGAAGGGGTCAAATTCAGCCTGCGTTCCTGGGGCGAAGTGGACGTCAAGTCCATCGCGGCTCGCTTCAAGGGCGGCGGCCATATCAATGCCGCCGGCGGAAACATCCCGGCGCCCCTGGATCAGGCCGAAGAGCAGCTGGTCAAGGCCGTTAAAGAGCGGATCGAGGAGATGAACCTCTGAGACCATGACCCGACAAACCCATAGCAACAGACAACTAAACGGGGTCCTGCTGCTGAACAAACCACAGGGCCCCACTTCCACCGGCTGCCTGGAGAAAATCAAACACAGGCTGGGACAGAAGAAGATCGGACACGCCGGGACCCTGGACCCCAATGCCCGGGGCCTGCTTATCGTCCTTCTCGGCCAGGCCACCAAGCTGGCCCCCTATCTAGGCGAGGGGCGCAAGACCTATCTGGGCCGGCTCAGGCTCGGCCTGGAAACAGATTCCTACGACATCCAGGGGGAGGTCCTGGCCGAGAAACCCTGCCCCGAGACGTCGCCTGAACTGATCAGGCAAGAAATCCGGAACTGGACCCATCTAAAACAACAGCAGGTGCCCCCTTTTTCCGCGGCCAAGTACAAGGGCAAACCCCTGTATGCCAGGATGCGGCAGGGGCGATATGTTCCTGAAAAAACAAAGAAGATTTCTATTGACCAAGCGGAGCTTCTTGACTTACAATTCCCTGAAGTGTCCTTTCGAGTCGTCTGCTCTCAGGGCACCTATATACGCTCCCTGGCCCACAGCCTGGGGAAGCGTCTCGGTTGCGGCGCGGTCCTGACGGAACTCGTCCGGGAAAAGAGCGACCCCTTTGACCTGGCCCAGTCCCATCATCTACAGGACATCCTGGAGGATCCAGAAGAACTGGAAGGCCGGGTCCTGTCCATTGCCGACAGTCTTTCGCACTGGCCCCGGATCAGACTGGACGACCGGCAGACCAGAGACATCAAAAACGGCCTCTGGCTGCCCGCCGAATCTTTCGATCCGGCAGTCTCTACCGGCCCCGGGGACCAGGCGCTCTGTATGACCCGGGAGGGAGAGCCCGTGGCCCTGGTCAAGGCCAGGCAAAAAGACGGCCGTCTCTTCTGGACCGTTCTGCGGGGCCTGTGGTCGTAAGGGAAAGGCCCGCCGCATGTATGCAATTAACGTTTAACCTAACCTAAGGAGGTATGGCTGTGGTATTAAGTGTCGTTGAGAAAAGAGAAGTGATGGAAAAGTACAGACAACACGAGAACGATACCGGGTCCCCGGAAGTGCAGGTCGCCCTTCTGACCAACAGAATCCAGTATCTGACCGAACATTTCAAGAAACACAAACAAGACTTTCACTCCCGGAACGGGCTCTTGAAACTCGTGGGGCAACGCAGAAAACTGCTCAGCTACCTGCGCAAAAAAGACGTCAACCGCTACCGGGAGCTGATCAGCAGCTTGAACCTGCGAAAATAAAAGGAGAAAACATATCTTAATGCAGAATACACAAACAAGTACAAGACTGAGCACGGAAATAGATTCCAGGCAATACATCATCGAATCCGGGAAAATGGCCCGGCAGGCCCACGGAGACATCTGGATCCAGTCCGGCGACACCGTGGTCCTGGTCACGGCCGTCACCCAGCCCCTGACCAGAGACATCAATTTCCTGCCCCTTGTCGTGGACTACCAGGAAATGTCCTATGCTTCCGGCCGGATTCCGGGGAGCTATTTCCGAAGAGAGATCGGCCGGCCCAGCGAACGGGAAACCCTGGTCTCCAGGTTGATCGACAGGCCGATCCGGCCCCTGTTCCCTACAGGCTTTTTTCAAGAAATCCAAGTTATTGCCACGGTGCTCTCGGCTGACCCGGACTATGATCCCGATGTCCTGTCCATTACCGGCGCCTCGGCCGCCCTGCACGCCTCCCAGATCCCCTTTATGGGACCCATAGCCGGAGCCCGCGTCGGCTACGTCGAGAATCGCTTCATCCTCAACCCGACCCAGTCCGAATTAAAAGAAAGCCAGATCAACATCGTCATGGCCGGATCAAAAGACGCCGTGATCATGGTCGAGGGAGAAACCGGCTTCGCTTCCGAAGAGCTCCTGGCCGAAGCCCTGTCCTTCGGGCATGAAAAGATGCAGCCTCTGATCGATCTCCAGGAAGAACTCAGACAGCAGGCGGGCAAGACCAAGATCGAGGTCGTGGAGCCGGAACCGGATCAGGAACTCATCGATCAAGTCCGCAACCTGGCCCAGTCGCCCCTGTCCGAGGCCCTGTCCGTCCGGGACAAGCTCCAGCGCAAGGAAGCCAAATCCAGGGTCAAGGAACAGGTCCTGGAAGAGCTCTCCGGGAAATACCCGGACGATCCTGACCGCCTCAAAGGAGTGGGTCCCTGTTTGAAGAGCCTGGAAAGCGAAATCGTGCGGGAGAGGATCAAAAGCAGCCAGACCAGGATCGACGGCCGCGATTTGACCACGGTCCGGGATTTGAACATGGAAGTCGGCCTCCTGCCCAGGGTGCACGGCTCGGCCCTGTTTACCAGGGGTGAGACCAAGGCCCTCGGCGTGGCCACCCTGGGCAGCGCTCGGGACGAACAGCGCATGGAGACCCTGAGCGGGGAACAGAACAAACGCTTCATGCTCCACTACAACTTTCCGCCCTATTGCGTGGGCGAAGTGAAAATGCTGCGCGGTCCAGCCAGAAGGGAAATCGGGCACGGGGTCCTGGCCGAACGCTCCCTGACCCCTGTCCTGCCTTCGGCCGAGGACTTTCCCTTCACCATCCGCATCGTGTCCGAAGTCATGGAGAGCAACGGCTCCTCGTCCATGGCCACGGTCTGCGCCTCAAGCCTGGCCCTCATGGACGCCGGAATCCCGATCTCGGGACCGGTGGCCGGGATCGCCATGGGCCTGGTCAAGGAACAGGGCGAGTACTTCATCCTGACCGACATCCTGGGCGATGAAGACCACCTGGGAGACATGGACTTCAAGGTGGCCGGAACCAGGGAAGGCATCACCGGGATCCAGATGGACATCAAGATCTCCGGCATACCGGCCAATATTCTGGGCAAGGCCCTGATCCAGGCCAGGAGCGCCAGGCTGGAAATCCTGGACCAGATGGAACAGGTCCTGGGAGCGCCCCGCAGCGATCTCTCGGTGCACGCCCCGCAACACAGGACCATCGAGGTCTCCACGGACAAGATCAAGGACGTCATCGGCCCGGGCGGCAAGCACATCAAGGCCATCACCCAGGAAACCGGAGCCTCCATCGATATCGACGACAGCGGCACCATCTCCATCTTCGCCCCTGACACCGCGGCCCTGGAAAACGCCACCGAGATGATCCTCTTTTACGACCAGAAGGCCGAGGTGGGCAAAGACTACGACGGCAAGGTCAAAAACGTCAAAGACTTCGGGGCTTTCGTGGAGATACTGCCCGGGCTGGAAGGCCTGGTCCACATCTCCCAGCTGGATGTCGAGCGGGTGGAGGACATCAACAAGGTCGTCAGTCCTGGTGACGAAATGCGGGTCAAGGCCATCGAAGTCGGCGACAGGACCGGAAAGATCCGCCTCAGCCGCAAGGCCGTGCACCTGGAAGAACAGGGTAATACCCTCGACCTGGAAAGCACCGGACGGCCCTCGGGCCCCAGGGACAGGCGACCGGACAGCAGGAGACGAAGGTAATCCCGGCAATCGTAAATCG
>JAIPER010000295.1 GCA_021737115.1 Desulfohalobiaceae bacterium | reverse complement strand
TGGGAATTCCAGCATCCCCACAAAACGTTTCATCCTTGATCAACCCGGCAAATTCACTTTCTTGGGCGCTTTGGCCCAAAAAATATTTCAGATTTGCCGGAGGCGGCGCTGAACACTGAAACCTGAACACTTCTGGAAACTTACATTTGAGAACAAAATTACCGTGTGGGGCCTTCTATTGGATAGACGCACAACATGATATCACTTGAAGGGGGCTTTTTGCCGAGAGCTGGTCAATAGACATACGACTATGCTCCTAGTGCATGTACCTTATCTCCTGTTCACACCGAACATTCTGGTCCGAGATCCTGGAGAGCAGGGCCTGGAATTTTGGGCCATGATTGGGATGCCGAAAATTATTGACACCAAATTATTGATAAGCAATAATTGCTTGTCAATATCAATGCTGTCAACTCATGCAACCTGCCGAGGTAGAACACCGTATGCGCAAAAATCCTTTTTCTTTGGGCAGTGGAGACATCCCGCTGTGCGATCGGCAGACAGAGCTGAAAAGCTTCATTCGGCACGCACAAAACGGCCAAAACGTCTTGGTTTTCGGCTCAAGACGGGTGGGCAAAACCATGCTCATCAGAGAGGTCCAGAGATACCTGGCCCGGCAAGGATATATTGTCATCTTTTGCGACCTGTTCGGAGTGGTCTCCATTGAGGACATATCGGCCAGGATCTGCCGGGCAATATTTGAGCTCACCCACAAGCATGAGCCGCTGCACAAGAAAGCCATCCGGGCTTTGAGCACCTTTCGCCCCAATATGCGGCCGACATCAGACGGTATGGGGATTTCATTTTCCGTGGAAAAAACGTCTTCCGAAATCGGCATCAATGTCCTGGAGCAGACCTTTGCCGACCTGGCTTCTTTCCTGGAGCAGTCCCAGGAAAAGATGCACATTGTATTCGATGAATTCCAGGAAATTACAGAGGTGGAAAAAGGCGTTCAAGTTCAAGGAGTGATGCGCAAATACATCCAGAATATGTGCGCATCGTTTTTCTTTGTGGGCAGTCGAAAGAGAATTTTGACCAAAATGTTTCATAACCGCAGCAAACCCTTTTTCCAAAGCACTTTTGACTATGAGCTTGCCAGCCTGCCCCAACAGGACTGCATATCGTATATAAAAGAGCGCTTTCAATCTGCAGACAAAACGATACATGCCAAAGAAGCTGAGCTTATCTTCAGGCTGGTAGCCGGGAATCCATATTATCTTCAAAAGCTTTGCCATATACTCTTCGATCATGTCCAAGACCGTGTTCAAGACCAAGACGAGGTGCATGCAGCCTTCAACCGATTGCTGGAAGCTGAAAAGGGATATGTGGAAACGACTATAGATTCCCTGACCCCTCGGCAAAGGGCACTCATGAACGCCCTGGCCATGGAGAAGACCAAGAATATCTTTGCCCAGGAGTACATGAAAAAACACAATCTCGGTTCTCTCGGGGGCATCCAGCAAAGCCTTGAGGCCCTCTCCAAGAACGATCTGATCAGCAAACAAGACGATACCTGGCAGGTAATAGACCCTATTATCCAGGCCTGGCTCAAGGAGAAGTTCTTTGTATACTGATCCGCACTGCCTTTTCCGTTATTTCTTGTGTGACTTTTGGGATTGAAAATATTTCCACTCGAAGAGCCTGTGGATCGGCCGTTTAAAGACCCATCTGAACAGGAAAATCACAGCCAAAAGGAGCAGCAAGTGACCAAGCTTGATCAAGTCATACGCACTGTGATCCATAGTATATTCCTTCAAATTAATATCCGAGCGCAGATGAAACAGCTCAGGAGAAAGTCTACTTTTTCAGTGGAGTCAATATCATCGAAATAGCACAGCTGCTCCCTGAATAAAGCTCAAGAGCCGTACTGGTCTCCAACAATGAAAGTCATTTTCAGTGCATCAGGGCCCCTCTATTTCTGGAGAACTGGGTGTGAAAAACCGGTCCAGGGCCATTGAACCCTGAGTGGAAAAAGGTATTCTTCCGGGCAATGCACGTCCCCCAAGGTGGAGATGGCCGGACAGGTCATAATCTATGGAATCAGCTTTCCCATCCGTCTGGGATGCCCGCAGCCCCTGCAGGAATCTACTGACGATCTGCAAGGAGGAGGCATAGACGGTGACGTCTACTAAGCCCGTGCCAAAGGCCGGGATAGTTGCCTCGGTCTCTGTCACTCCAGAGGCAAGGCGGCTTCCATTGACCTCAAGATCGCAGTCCAGGGCTTTGATCACCAGGGGAACATCATTTTCATTGAAGACCCGCAGCTGCAGGGCAAAGACCGTCTCAAAGGTCTTTATTTCCTGGACCGTGATATTGGCCAGGTTGATCTTTGGCGGTTCCAGGCTCTTGCCCAACCCGGCACACCCGGAAAGGCTGAGTGTGAAAAGGGTAAAGCCAACGAGAAAGAGGGAACATAAGACAGTGCGAGCATTTCCGGGGATGTCCATGAGAGTCTCTTCTGTTTGGGGATATGATTCGGCTATGCCTCGTATAATGTAATACTTCTGCATACAACATGTAATGTCAACCCATTCTGACCTTTGCGCAGAACCGGTTCACCTTCCTTCCTGGTGCCTGAGTATTGTCTTTATCCATCTAGATTTCATGAATCCAGCTTTGAGAATGAAAGAGAATATACCTTGCAGCCCTAGGGCAAATCGATGTCCTTTATACATATGTTTCCATCCCCTTTGTGAGTTAGATCTTATGCTTTATTTTTTTTTGCATTTTGCGTATAATTTCACAAAAATAATTTCGAGGAGGTTATGGCTCATACAATCAGATTTTTTCTCCTTTTCTTGATCACTGTTTTGTTTCTTTGGTTCACAGCTGGATGTGGAGTCGGCAATCACTTAATCTCCAAGAAGGATCTGTCCCGGGTCAATGACAGACTGACCGGCATTGAAAATAAGCTGGATGATCAATCCACCAAATCCGATCTCCTCTTAAGTCAACACCGGGAGCAAAAACAATTATTTGCTCAAGTCAGGGACCAAAACACCCAATCCCTGCAGACCATCCAAACCCAGATCCAGCAAGCGCATGCTCAAACCGAGAAAAAGCTCACTGCCCTTGAAAGGGACATGAGTTCAGAACAGCAATCCGGGCCTGATATGCAGCCCTTTCTGGAAAACAGTGGCACAGATAAGTTCTTGGTCGGAAGGATTGAGGAGATTCGTCTCAGTCCTCCTAGCCGCATTTTTCATGCCCGCATTGATACTGGAGCCAATACTTCTTCCCTGGATGCCCGGGATCTTCAGGCTTTTGAAAGAGACGGAAACCCATGGGTCCGCTTTGAAATCCAGGACCCAAAAAAGGAAACTCAGTACACAGTTGAAAAGCCGGTTGTCCGCCACGTGAAAATCATTCAAGCCTCAAACGACGAAAAAGACCGCCGGCCAGTGATTGAGCTGCAGTTCCAAATTGGCCGAGTCAAAAGGCTTGAGGAGTTCACTCTTGAGGATCGGGCTCACATGGACTATCAGGTATTGATTGGGCGAAATATTTTACGTGATCTCATGGTCGTGGATGTAGCCCAAAAATTCCTCGCCCCATTGCCGCAAGAAAAAAGCAATGGGAAAAATGATTAATGAAATCAAAATCCGGATTTTATCTTGCTGTCCTTGTCCTGGTCGTCACCGGACTCAGCTTGGCCTGGCTTCGACACACGGAGCTCCAGGTTCCCTTTAAGCCGGGGCAAAAAAATGCGGTTTGGCTCATTGAGGCCAGAATCGATTTTCAGGCCTTTGGTGAGCCCGTCCGGGTAAGCCTGAACCTGCCTGACAACCCACCGAGATATCGACAGGTTTCGGAGCAGGCGGCTTCAACAGGCTACGGTTTTGCAATAGTAGATGGCCCCAAGGGGCGCAGGGGGGAATGGACCAGACGCAATGCCCGGGGCCCCCAAACCTTGTATTACAAGGTCCAGATGGTCCAGGATTCTCAAGCCGGTCCTGAAGCTGAAAAGCAGAAACAGCCGCAGCCGGAGGATGTCTTTTGGGATGCCTTGCAGGCTACAGCTGCTTATCAGCTTGTGGAGCAGGCTTATGTCAAGTCCAGCACTCCGACCAGTTTTGCCCGGGAACTGGCCAAACAGCTTACAGCCTCCAAGCCGGACCAGAATGCTTCCCTGCTTTTGAGCCAATATACTCTGCCCACTTTAATTACGCGCCTGCTGAACCATGCAGGCATCCCGGCCCGGGTGTCCATGGGCCTTGAATTGCAGGATGCCCGAAGGTATCAGTCCCTGAAGCCGATTCTGGAAGTCTATGATACAGACCGCTGGGTTCCTGTGGACCCCCGAACAGGAGACCACGGCCTCCCAGAAAACATGCTCCTCTGGCAGAGGGCCGGCAAATCCCTTTTGGATGTGACCGGGGGAGAAGATTCGGAGGTCAAGTTTTCCATGCTGCGCCAGACCATGCCGGCCATGGATTTGGCCCGCCTGCAACAGGACAAAAACGGAATTTCCCGGTTCAGCCTCTATTCTCTGCCTATTGAAGAGCAAAGCGTTTTTAAGCTTCTTCTCCTCTTGCCCCTTGGGGCCTTGATTGTGACCTTCATGCGCATCATAGTCGGGGTTCATACCTCAGGCACCTTCATGCCGGTCTTGATTGCCCTCTCCTTTCTGCAGACGCAACTGGTCCAGGGCCTGTCCGCCTTTCTGCTCATTGTGGCCTTGGGCCTGGTTCTGCGTGGATACCTGTCCAGGCTTAACCTGCTCATGGTGGCCCGGATATCGACCCTGATTGTCCTGGTCATTTTTCTCACTTCCATAATCAGTGTGATCGGCCATGAATTGGGCTTCAACCTCGGCTTAACCATCACCTTCTTTCCCATGATCATAATCGCCTGGACCATTGAGCGCATGAGCATCCTCTGGGAAGAAGAAGGCAGCCGGGAAGTGCTCATCCAGGGACTGGGGAGTCTGGGCGTAGCTATTTTGTCCTATATCTGTATGCGCATGGACATTGTCCGGCATTTGACATTTAACTTCCCTGAGCTCCATCTCGTCCTTCTGGCCGCCATTCTATTAATGGGACAATATACAGGATATAAATTGACTGAGCTCAAGCGGTTCGGGGTGATGAGAGGACATCACTGATATGTGGATTTTTCCTTTCGATCTTCGCAAGCAGGGTTTTTT
>JAIPER010000294.1 GCA_021737115.1 Desulfohalobiaceae bacterium | reverse complement strand
GCTCCCCTGGACAAAGCGGAAAAAGATTTCTCCAGAGGCGTTCCCTCTTCGTTTCTATAGATGACCCCGGTGGGTATGGTCTCGCCCCATTCCAGACTCTTGGCCATGGCTCCGGCCCAGTCCGTGGGATCGTAGTCATCGTCCAGGGCCTTGCAGCGTTCCTTGTACCACTTGAAGGTGTTGACCCGGTTAAAGGAGACGCACTGCTGGAGAATGTCCACCAGGGCCAGGCCCGGAAAATCGATGGCCTCTTGAATCAGGCTCACCAGCTGCTCCTGCATCCCGGTAAAGCCCCGGGCCACAAAGCCGGTTTTCATGGCTATGGCAATGGACAGGGGGTGGACCGGCTCCAGCTTGACACCTTCGGGCTGCGTTGTGGTCCGATGCCCCGGATCGGTGGTTGGACTGGCCTGTCCCCTGGTCAAACCGTAGATCTGGTTGTCATGGACCAGGACCGCTACATTTACGTTTCGCCGCAACGCCGACAGGAAATGATTGCCACCCTCGCCGTAAGTGCAGCCATCCCCGCTCTGATAGATGACTTTCAAATCGGGGTTGGCCAGCCTGGACCCGGTAGCCACCGACAGCCCCCGGCCATGGAGCCCGTTGAACAGATGGCAGTTCAAGTAATGCGGGGACTTTGCCGCCTGTCCGATCCCGGAGACAAAGAGCACCTCGTCCGGACTCAGGTCCTTGCCGGCCAGGGCCTCCTTGATGCACTTCAGTATTGCAAAATTCCCGCAGCCCGGACACCAGGAGGTCTCGTACTGCCCGAAATCGTCTTTTGATACCATGCTCACCTCCAAAGCGGGCTTTGCCCGCAACCCAAAAGGTTCCAGGTGTCAGCCCTGCCAGAGGCAGGCCTGACATATAACTATTTAATATTTAAGATAATATATGACCAAGCTATTATGCTATTCATCTTGAAATCCACGACTGCCAGTTTGATCAATGAAGAAACTTTTGGTCACCCCCTCCGTCATTCCGGTCTCCGAGCCGGAATCCAGTTCCGGGGTTGCCTCTTTTCCGTCATTCCGGCGGAAGCCGGAATCCAGTTTTTGGGGAAAAGAGAAAGACCCTGGACCCCGGATCGAGCCCGGGGTGACGGAAAAGAAATAGATCCTGGACCCCGGTCCCGGATCAGGGTCCGGGATGACGTTCCTATGCCGGGGTGACCCCGGACTAGTCCGGGGCAGGCGGAGAAAGAAGAATCAAGTTTCATACGAGCTGTGCCAGGATACAAAAACCGACGTATTCTGAAATTATAAATCGCGTTTCTGGTTATGCCAACTGCTGCTCTTTGAGTCCGGCCAGGATATAATCATAGTCCAAAGGTCGCCCGTCATAGCGTAGAACGTGCCTCGTGATCTCGAACCCGGTTTCCCGCCTGATCAGCCTGGCGAACTGGGCTGTGGCGTTGCTTTCCACGCTGACCACCGAACCCGCCTTTTGCAGCCTGTCGAGAAATTGTTCCGGCAGTATGGGCCAGACCTGAGAAAAATGAAGGGTGGCTACGGACCGGCCGTTTTCCTCAACCTGGCCGGCCGCCTCCTGAACCGCTCCCTGGCTCGATCCCCAGGAAACCAGGAGCAGATCCGGATCATCCGGACCCTGGTAGGCTGGTGGGAAGACTTCCCGGGCCAGGCCCTGCATTTTCTTGAGCCGTTTCTCGACCATCCTGTTTCTGACGTCCTGGTCTTCGGTGATGTGACCATCCGGGGTGTGCTCGTGACTGTCGGTCACCACCAAAGGCTTTCCCTTGCCTGGGATGATTCGCGGGGAAACCCCTGTCTCGGACCAGGCGTAGCGTTCATAGGTCCCCTCGGCCTGGATATCGTCTCCCGGCCCGGGGATTTCCGGTAGCTCCTCGAGCTTGAACGGGGCGACCGATTTGATGGAATCCGTCAGATACTGATCAACCAGGACAATGCACAGGGTCTGGAAGCGTTCTGCCAGATCAAGGGCCTTATGGGTCTGAAAAAAGCAGTCTTCCTGTGTTCCCGGAGCCAGTATGGCCCTGGGAAACTCCCCGTGGCCAGTAAACAGGGCCAGTTCCAGGTCGCCCTGCTCGGTCCTGGTGGGCAGTCCTGTCGCCGGACCGGGTCGCTGCGCCAGGACAATGACCATGGGAGTCTCGGCGACCCCGATCAGGCTGACCCCTTCCCCCATCAGGGCAAAGCCGCCTCCGGAGGTGGGCACCAGGCTCCTGGCCCCGCTGGAAGAGGCCCCGATGGCCATGTTCACGGCAGCGATCTCGTCCTCGGCCTGTTCGCAGACGATCCCGGCCGTATCCGCATGGGCGATGAGATTCATGGCCACGCTGGTGGACGGCGACATGGGATAAAAGGAACAGAAATCGACCCCTGCGGCCATGGCCCCGAGAGCCATGGCCTGGCTTCCGCTCATGGCCAGGGTCCGCTCGGTTTGGCCGGCCTCGGAAAGCTTCCGGAAATCGACGGACTGGTCCTGTATCCACTGCCCCCCTTTTTGGAGGGCTTCCTGGTTCGTGGAAACAACCTTGTCGCCTTTTTTTTCAAAAGCCTCCTTGACCACGGAAGAAATGGTTTCCTCTCCTATTCCCAGCAGATTCGACATCACTCCCAGGGCCAGGACGTTGTGCACGATCTTCTCTTCTACAAGCTCGGAGTAGGGGATGCGCAGCGATCGCTCCAGGCCGTGATCATCCATGTCCTCGCCCAGGAGGATGAATCCGTTCTCGGCCATCTGATCCTGGTGCAGGCCGACGGTCTCTTCAGAAAAGGCCACCAGGAGATCCACCTTGCCACCCGGCCCCTGCGGCTGCTCTAAACCGGCATAGATTGAAAAGAAGTTGTGTCCGCCGCGGATTCTGGACATCGCGTGCTGAGAAGTCAGAAGACCGTATCCGGAACGGACCAGGGCCTTGCAGAACATCTGGGTCACGGTCTCCAAACCCTGGCCGGCCTCGCCACCGATGCGCACATGCAGCCGTGTCCTTTTGTTATCATCCGCCATATCGACTCCTTGTCAGATTTGCCAGAGGCAAATCTGACATATAATTAATTAATTTCTAACAGACCATTCAATTCAGTTCTGCCAAAAATCTAGTCGGCGTCCTTGAAGTAGAGCTTTTCAAAGTCATTGATGAGCTTTCGCAGGTTGTCGACATGCTCCTGATCCGTGGTCTGCTTGCAGCGCATGGCGGAAACCAGCATTTGATGCAGAAGCTGCAGTTTCTTGTCGTAGTCCTGATCCTTTTCCTTGATGCGCTGGGTAAGGAAGTACTGACTGACGACCTCCTGTATCTTATTGGCGTGGCTCTCCTTGTTGGTGACCCAGCGAACGAGCTGATTGTAATTGATCTCTTCCTTGGCCTGCAGTTCCTTGATCAGCCGCATGCTCTTTTCCACAGTGACCAGGTCCTCCTCCATCATCCGGATGCGCATCTGATCGCCATAGATGCCGCAGGGCAATTCGCAGTGGGCCTGGACCTGAGCCGCGAAGGCAAATACCAGCAGGCCGGTCAACACACCGAGTCGAGACAATGCTTTGATCATACCATCCTCCTTTGTCTAGTTTTCATTCCTGAAAAAATGATTCCCAGTCACCATCCTGATCGGCGTCTTCCGGGTTCTGCCCGGTTTTTGCCTGTTTGGTGTTTTTCTTCCTCCTGGCAGGGGCCCCTTGAAAAACGACGTCTTCAATGTCCTGGAGCAGGGCCTCCTCAGGACTTATTCTGTTCTTGCCCTGCACAAAGTTCTGGACGTATTTCTTTCCTCTTTCCATAGTCTCTCCATTACCGATCCAACTTGAATTTTTGTGAATACAATGCCTTAAGTCGAGAAAT
This sequence comes from Desulfohalobiaceae bacterium, assembly GCA_021737115.1. Taxonomy (GTDB): domain Bacteria; phylum Desulfobacterota; class Desulfovibrionia; order Desulfovibrionales; family Desulfothermaceae; genus JAABTT01. Next base: position 1,334 of record JAIPER010000294.1, on the reverse strand, counting down.
CATGTGCCTCTGTCGATAAAACTAACATTGGATCGGTATACATTTTCAATCTGGATTTCGGCCTTCGCCGGAATGCCGGAGGAGGTGACTCAAGTTTTCCTTTTCGATCAAACTGGCGGCTGTGGACTTCAATCCAATAGCACAAAAGCTGTACCCTATATTATTAAATATATTAAGTAATTATATGTAAGGCCTGCCAGAGGCAGGGCTGACACTTCGTCCCGGCCTCACTGATCATTTTCCCCTCTCCCGGCTCTCTGCCTCTTCTCTAGTTTTTTCCGCATTCTCTCCGAGCCGGAGGCCAGCATCCCAGCATTTCCGCTTTCTGCCCTCTTCCTATGCCCTATGCCCTTTGCTCTATGCTTCTTCATCCCAGCATTTCCGCTTTCTGCCCTCTTCCCTATGCTCTATGCTCTATGCCCTATGCTTCTTATCCCAGCATCTTCAGTATCTTACCCCATCCGCTTCTCCGTCTCGGCCACCTTCTGCTTGACCGTCAGCACACTGTCCGGATTGAGGGAAATGGAATCGATGCCCTCTTCTACCAGAAATGCCGCAAACTCGGGATAATCGCTTGGGGCCTGCCCGCAGATGCCGACCTTGCAATCCGGGTTCACCGATTTGACCGTCTGCAGCAGGGACTTGACGGCCCGCTTGATCGCCTGGTTACGTTCATCGAAAAGATGTCCGAGTTGGGAAGAATCCCGATCCACCCCCAGGATCAGCTGGGTCAGGTCATTGGAGCCGATGGAGAAGCCGTCGAAACGGGTGGTGAATTCATCGGCCAGAATGACATTGGACGGGATTTCACACATCACATAGACCTGCAGCCCGTTTTCCCCTCTCCTGAGCCCATTTTCCGCCAGGACCTCCAGCACTCGATCCGCTTCCTCCAGGGTCCGGCAAAACGGGATCATGACGATGACATTGGTCAGACCGATTTTTTCCCGAACGCGCTTGATAGCCCGGCACTCCAGGGCGAAGCCGTCCTTGTAGGCCTCGCTGTAGTAGCGTGAAGCCCCGCGCCAGCCGAGCATGGGATTGTTCTCGTGGGGTTCGAACTGGGCCCCGCCGATGAGATTGGCATACTCATTGGTCTTGAAATCGCTCATCCTGACCACCACCGGTTCGGGATGCTGGGAGGCCGCGATCTTGGCCAGACCCATGGCCAGGTGCTCCACGAAGTACTCTTCCTTTTCCTGGAAACCGTGGGTCAGACTCAGGATGCGCTCCCTGGCCTCGTGATCTTCGAGCTGATCGAAACGGGTCAGGGCCAGAGGATGGATCTTGATCACATTATTGATGACGAATTCCATCCTGGCCAGGCCGATCCC
>JAIPER010000293.1 GCA_021737115.1 Desulfohalobiaceae bacterium | reverse complement strand
GATCAGGGAGAGACCGAATACGGTCAAGGCCGCCCCCGCGGCATTGGCACTGAAAGGCACCATCTCCAGGATCGGCATCACGGCCGCGATGAACACGCAAAGACCAGCCACAATGTAGATTATCGGGCCGTCGGTCAAGATCGTCAGGCGCGGCCGCAAGAAGCGATCGATGAATCTTGCCGGAGGACGCAGCCACTTGAGCGCTGTCTGCAGCTTGTCCTGCGGCAGCGATCGATTGAGCAGCACAGACGGCAACCAGATATGCTTCCTACGAAAGAGCAGCTGGACCGCAAACAAGAAAACCAGCACCCCTATGACGGTCGGCACCCCCGGGATATCCCCGATGACTGGGGCCAGGGTGATGAGGCCGGCCAGAAGCAAGATCGGCCCAAACGACCTGCGGCCCACCACTTCCAGAATGGCGCCCAGGGAAACCCGGCCGCCCTTCTGGGCTGCCTCTCCGATCCGATCCAGCAGCTGGTTCAGATTCTTTGGTTCCTGATCCTTGCTCATGCCGTTTTTTCGCACGCGATATGTGACCTTAAACCTGAAATACGGCCTGGTTTTGAATGCTCATTTCATTATACGGCCCTTTCTGGTTGTCTGCAATGATCAAAACTGATAAACAGTTTGTCGGACCTCAGCAGGAAATGACGGATTATTGATAAGCTCAGGACCGCAACAGGAAGATCGAGAGTACGGTCAGTCCGATTCCCAAGAGGCCGGATTTGCGGAGCCGTTCCCGGTAGATAATGACGGACAGGACCACGGCCACGACAAAATGCAGGCCGTTGATGGAGGCCACCAGGGACAGGGGACCCAGGGACAGGGCCTGGAGATAGGCATAGAATCCGGCCAGATTCAAAAGGCCCATGCATATGCCGATCATGACCCCCTTTTTCCAGTCCCCGGTCGGTTTTTGATCCGGAAACATCCTGGTGTGAAAGAGCAGAGAAAAGAAGGTGGAGAAAATATAGCTGACCGCGATAAAGGCGGTTTTGCTGGTATAGACCGCCGCGAACTTGCAGGATATGGAGGAAAGAGCTCCGGCCAGCATGGCCAGGAAGATGAGACCGATTCCCCGGGAGACGGAAAAGGCCCGACCGGGCCGGTCAGCGGCCTGTCTGCGGGTGAGTACGACCATGGCCGTCAAGGAGGCCATGACCCCGATCCACTGCCGCAGGACCAGGTCCTCCCCCAAAAAGATCACCGAAAAAAGAACCACCAGGATGATGTTCAGCCGGATAAAGGGATAGGTCACCCCGGCGGACACATGCTTCAGGGCCTGAATATGGGCCAGGGTGGCGGTCACGAACGTCAGGCTGTTTAAAAGGGAGATCAGCAGCAGAAAGCCGAACGAGGCGATCCTTACATCAACGACAAAGAAGATGGCCGAACTGAGAACAGCCACTGTGGCCATGAAGGACAGGGTGGTCAGGCCGGGGCTCAGGCCGGAAGCGGCCGTGACCTTGTACAGAAAGCGCTGCAGCCCGATCAAAAGGAGCGCGGCCAGGGAGAAGAAGTACCAATGGGCCATGTTCTTTCAGAGGTCAGCACTGCCCGAGGCAGTGCTGACATATAAGTATTTATTTTTTATTACAGAACTCTTTCCCGTACTCCAAAGTTTGGATATTTTTCGGACAAATATCAGGTTACGACAAATTCTAAGCACGAAATCCGAAATTATGTCCAAGGACGAGGTTTCGCAGCATGACAAGTGCAAGTATTGAATCATGATCACCATTTTGGCCTTCGGCGACAGCCTGACCGCGGGTTTCGGCCTGCCGTCCGGCTTATCCTTTGCGGATCAGCTCCAGCATCGGCTGGACAATCTTCAGGAAAACGCTTGCATCGTGAACGCCGGGATCTCCGGGGATACCACCAGCGGGGGCCTGTCCAGGATCGACCGGGCTCTGGAGGTCGATCCGGATCTGGTCATCCTGGAACTCGGGGCCAACGACGCCATACTCGGCACCCTGCCCGAGCGGGTCAGGCAGAACCTGGAGGTCATGATCACCAGGAGCCGGGCCTCCGGAGCCGGGGTCCTCCTGGCCGGGATCAAGCCGCCGATGGCCTTCAGTCGGGGATATCTCAAAGCCTATGCCGAAATGTTCCAGGATCTGGCCGAACGCTACGGGCTTAGCCTCTATCCGGATTTTCTGCAAGGCGTTCTCAACCAGCCCGAAATGACCCTGCCCGACGGCATCCATCCCAATGTAAAAGGGGTTGCGCACATTGTGGACAACATCCTGCCCCTGGTTTTGCAGTGCCTAAAAGATATCAGGCAAAGCCGCAGCCGGTAATCTCTTGTAAGCCGCTTCATTGCCTCTTTCTTCCTGCGCACCCTCGGCTATAAAGAGTAACTCCCTGGCCTTTCCCGGTCAAAAATTGCTTGACCGGCAAGGGCCATGCAGATATATACTGATTTAGTTTTGGTTTTTACAACAAAGACTGGAGATCCCGAGTCTCCAGGCCCAAATTTCAAAAAAAGCTAAGTTGGATCAGTATATTCCATGCAAAAACCGGACCGTTTTCAATCCGGCAGGAAAACCCAGGAAGCATGTCCAAACTCCGCCTGATCATCATAGTACTGGCCCTTCAGGCCATCGTCTTTGCGGGCATAGGCAGCTATCTCTTCTACAGCTCATACCGGGATTCCATCCTTCAAAAAGACAAGCAGCACTTTTTGACCAACGCCATGATGGTCAAACGAAACCTGTCCTCGTTTCTATCCCAATACATCAGACCCGTCCGGACCCTCTCCCGGTTGGAAGAATTGAAAAAGGCTCTTGCCAACAAGGATCCCCGGACCATCTATGAAGCCAACTCCATTTTGGACACCTTCCAGTCCTCCCTGGATGTCGACGTCTGCTACCTCATGGACGACGCCGGAAAGACAATTGCTTCCAGCAACCGCAGAGATCCGGACAGTTTCGTAGGGCAGAACTTTTCCTTCAGGCCCTACTTTCAAAAAGCGATCAACCACCAGCCTTTTACCTACCTGGCCCTGGGCACCACCTCCCACAAGCGCGGGGCCTACTACAGCCACCCCGTATATGGCCCCGGCGGATCCGAACCCGTGGGAGTGGCTGTGATCAAGGCCTCCATCGAATTCATCGAATCCGAACTCTTCAATGCCTCGGAACAGATCTTCGTGGTCACCGATCCCAACGGGGTCATCTTCATCACCAATAAAAACGACTGGCTCTACAAAACTACCCGAAAACTGAACCCCGGGACCCGGGAAGACCTGAAAAATTCAAAACAATTCGGCAAAGGCCCCTGGACCTGGACCGGTTTGACCTTCCAGGATCAGGGAGCAGTCGGAAAGCACGGCAGGGAATATTTCTCCCTTCGACAGGACATCGAACTATTTCCCGGCTGGCAGCTCATCTTCCTTCAGGACAAGAAAAAGATCACCAGTCAGCTGCACACCCCCCTTTTCAGTGCCAGCGGCTTCTTCATCCTGGTCTTTGGCTGCCTTATCGCTGTTTCCGTATTTCTTTTATACCACCGGGCCAGCCTGGAATTGAAAAAAAGGACCCTGACCGAGGAAGAGCTCCGGAAAAACGAGGAAAAATACCGCTCCATCTACCACAACACCCCGGCCATGCTCCACTCCATCGATGCCGATTACAAGCTGATCAGCGTCAGCGACTATTGGCTGGAGGCCACCGGATACCAAAGAGAAGAGGTCATCGGCCGAAACCTCACGGACTTTTTCACGCCTGAATCCAAAGAGCTGGCCGAGAAGACCATTCTGCCCTCTTTTTTCAAGGTGGGAAAAAACAAGGACATTCCCTATCAACTGGTCAAGAAGGACGGCGGGATCATGGACATCTCCCTGTCCTGCATCGGCATCCTCGACGACCACGACCGGATCGCCAGGACCCTGGCCATTTCCGTGGATGTCACCGAGCGCAACCTGGTCCAGAAGGAGTTAAAGGAAGCCAAAGAGGCCCTCTCCAGGTATTCCAAGGACCTGGAGAGGATCGTCCGGGAGCGGACCAGGGAAATAACCGGCATCCTGACCTACACCCCGGCCATTATTTACATCAAAAACGAAAAAGGGGAGTATCAACTGATCAACCCCCGCTTCGAAAAGATATTCAACATCAGCAATGCCCAGATTCAGGGCAAAAGCGACCAGGACCGGCTTCCCCGGAGGGTGGCCCTCCAGTTGCACCAGAACGACCTCCAGGTCCTGAAAAACCAGGAAGAAAGGCAGTTCACCGAATGGATCGAACAGGATGACGGCCTGCACACCTATCTCTCGGTCAAGTTTCCGCTATACGACGACCACGGGTTTATCAGGGGAATCTGCGGAATTTCAACCGATATTACCGAGCTCCAGAGAACCCAGGACAAATTGAAAAAGCTGTCCAAGGACATCATCTCCAGCCAGGAAAAAGAACGGGCCGCCATTTCCAGGGAACTGCACGACGAGTTGGGGCAGATGCTCACCGCCCTGCGCATGGATTCCGTGTGGCTTGAAAATCGGCTGCACACCAGCCACCCCGAGGCAGCAGAGCGTGCCGCGGTCATGGGCAAACACATCGACAAGACCATCGACGATGTCCGCAACATGTCTTTTCAGCTCCGCCCTGGAATCCTGGACGACCTTGGGCTGATCGAGGCCCTGGAATCCCTGGTCCGTTATTTTGAAAAAAGATCGGACATGAGCTTTGTTTTTGAACACGATGCCTGCTTAGAACTCGAAGGCACCGAAACCACCGCCCTGTACCGCATCGTCCAGGAAGGGCTGACCAATGCCGTCCGCCACTCCGAGGCCTCCCGGGTGGAGATCAGACTCTTTACCGAAAACGGCGGCCTGTGCCTCGAACTGACTGACAATGGCCGCGGCTTTTCGGCCGATGCCGGACAGTCTTCGGGTTTCGGCATCTCCGGCATGCAGGAAAGGGCCGGCCTCATCGGCGGAGACCTTCGGATCGCCTCGAACTCCGAATCCGGGACCTCGATTTTCTGCACCATTCCTCTGACCAAAACAACCCGGACCCATGAACAGTAAGACTCAGCCAATCCGGGTCCTGCTGGCGGACGACCACAGCATTGTCCTGGACGGCCTCAAGCGAATCGTCGAAGAATGTCCGGATATGACGGTCATTGCCGAGGCCGCGGACGGCCATCAGGCTGTCCGGCTGGCCCGGGA
>JAIPER010000292.1 GCA_021737115.1 Desulfohalobiaceae bacterium | reverse complement strand
AGGCCCGGGATTTATTGCACTCCCAGGGGATCGAGGCCGACTTCAGGCGGCTGCTTAGACCCGTCATGGCCGGGCTGGCCGCGGCCGTTCGCAACGAAAGCATCGGCCCGGTCATCCTTCCCTGCCAGGGCGACTGGTTCGAGGGGGAAAAGCTGTGCGGCCTGGTGGAGAGAATCGAGAATCCTGTCTTCCTGATTCGAGATTGAGAATCGAAGATCAAGGCAGTGCGCAAAAAAAACCGAATCAAGCACGGGATCCTGAAGCAAAGCCTTTGTTTTGAAGACGTCAAGGGCAGACGGACCAGGGTCGGCAGTGAACGCCGGGTCAGCATGCGGCATAAGCATCTGGCCGCCATGCGCACCACCTGGCAGGCTGAAAACTGGTCGGGCCAGCTCGAGGTCCGATCCTTTTTAGACGGCGATTTGACCAATTCCGGGGTTAAACGCTATGAGAACCTCAACAACGATCACCTGGAAACCGTGGGGGGGACCTCCTTCTGCCCGCATTGTCTGTTTCTCAAATGCAGGACCAACCAGTCCCTGGTCGATATTTCACTGGCCGCCAGGCATCTGGTCAGCAGCCGAGGCAGAGCCCTGCCCTCCAGGCATACCATGGACCTGGACATCGGGGTCCCGGCCAGGGGCTGGCACGGCGAAGCCTATCGCGGGCACATCTTCTGGGATGAACTCTTCATCTTTCCCCTGTTCAACCTGCGCATGCCCGATTCGAGATCCTGGGCGTCATGGGGCCTGATGAGTACCACGACCGCTATCCGCATTCCGACCAGCCCGGGTTGCACAACAACGCCTACACCAACCTGATGACGGTCTGGGTCCTGCGGACGGCCCTGGAGATCCTCGATCTTTTGCCCAAGGACTGCAGGCGGGAGCTGGGTACGCAGTTGAATCTCGGCTCCGAGGAGCTGGACCGCTGGAGGGCCATCACCAGGAAGATGCGGCTGGTCTTTCATGATCAGGGGATCATCAGCCAGTTCGAAGGCTATGGCGCCCTTCAGGAGTTCGATTGGGAAAGGTATCGGGAGAAATACGGCGATATTCAGGGCGGGACCACCCCGGAGGGAATCCACTTAGGGGCCATGGCCGGTACTGTAGAGCTCGTCCAGCGCTGTTATTCAGGGATCGAGACCCGGGGGGACGTCCTCTGGTTCAACCCCAGTCTTCCGGACGAATTGACCGAGCTCCACTTCGACATCCGCTTCCGGGGACATTCACTGGCCGTGGACATCAGCCGGGACACCCTGACCGTCAGCTCGAACCGCTGCAGGGAAATCCCGGCGCTCATCGGTTTCGGAAACGAGCGCTTCGAGCTCGAAGCCGGGAACAGGCTGGAGTTCAAGATCGAAGATTAGGTCTGGAACTGTTGGGATGGGGCTGTGCCGGATGCTGGATGCTGGATGCCAGAAATGCTGGAATGCTGGTCGGCGCTTCGCGCCTATGCTGGGATGCTGGCATTGGCGGATGAGACCGTGGTCGGATGTGAGCAGTGGTCAGCCCCCTCTGGCCGCAGACGCCCAGTTTGATAGAGGTATACTGATCCAATTTTGGTTTTTACAACAAAGACTGGCGCCCCAAGGGCCCAGGCCCAAATTTCGCAAAAAGCTAAGTTGGATCAGTATAGAAACTTCATGCTTACTGGATAACCCAGTTCTTGGCAGAGAGATTCTTCGTTCGCAGACTCACTCAGAATGACAAGAATGCGGACAAGAGAAGGAGGCATCTTTAGAACAGAAAGTACTTAAAAACCGGATGAACCAAAAAATGACGATGGAGTTTTGCACGAGCTATTCTTTATCTGTCATTCTGAGCGAGTCTGCGAGCGAAGAATCCCTTTCTGCTTATGGAATACAGGTATTACGTATATATTCTATCCAATAAATCTGCCACCCTGTATATAGGGATAACTAGTGACTTGAAACGAAGAGTGTCCGAGCATAAGCAGAAAATCGTCCCTGGATTTACCAAAAAGTACAATATCGACAGACTGGTATATTATGAAGAGACGGATGACGTGCAGGCGGCCATTCGCCGGGAGAAATCGATTAAGGGCTGGAAGAGGGAGAAAAAAGTTGCCCTGATAGAAGAGTTGAATCCATGTTGGCACGATTTGAGCAAGGATTTTGATTTTTAGGGATTCTTCGTTCGCAGACTCACTCAGAATGACAAGAATGCGGACAAGAGAATGAGGCATCTTTAGAACAGAAAGTACTCAAAAACCATATGAACCAAAAAATCACGATGGAGTCTCGCAAAAGCTTTCCTCTCTCTGTCATTCTGAGCGAGTCCGCGAGCGAAGAATCCCTTATCTTCAACAGGTTTGCTTCGGCATAGAGCAGGGGACAGAGGGTAGGGGCAGTAGTCAGCCCTGCCTTTGGCAGACCTGACATATAATTAATTAATTTATATGAGAATATTTAGCCAGGCTATTATGTAATTGGGTTGAAGTCCATAATTGCCAGTTTGATCGGGATAGAAACTTCATGCTTACTGAATAACCCAGTTCTTGGCAGAGAGATTCTTCGTTCGCAGACTCACTCAGAATGACAAATAAGGCAGACTCGCTCAGAATGACAAAGTCAACTTCAACTTGAGATTTTCACAAAATGGAGGAATGCATGTCCTGGACAGACAAACAAAAGGTGGTGGTTCCGGTGGACCTCTCGGAGTTTTCTTACTCGGCGGTCAAGGTCGCCGGGGATTTCGTCAGCGACAACAACAAACTGCACGTCATCCATGTGGTCAGGGAACTGAACCCCAATGCCCTGGGTGGATATCTGGGAAAAGAATACACCGACAATCGGCCCCGGGTCTGTCAGGATCTGCTGAACGAGAAAATATGCTCAGAGCTTCCCGGTGTCCATATCTATGTGGAGCACGGGGATCCGGGGATAACCATAGCCGGCTTTGCGACCCGGATTCAGGCCGATCTCATCGTCATGAACTCACACGGCAGAAGAGGGATGAAGCAGCACATGATCGGATCGGTGGCGGAACGGGTCCTGCGTCTCGCGAAGTGCCCGGTCCTGATCTGCAAATCCGAGGCTGAATAGTCATTCGCCTTTAGTGACTTACTTGTGAGTTTCTGTCATGAAAAACAAGAAGATGTCTTGCCTCACAGGCTTTTTCTTGTTCTTAACCGTGAACCGTGAACCGTGAACCTGGAACCTTGGGTTGCGGGCGAAGCCCGCTTTAGATAGGCATCTGCTCTTGCTTCAGGCTGACGAAAAGCCCCCGATTGGTTTTGGAAAAGACGATCTTGTCCTCTCTGGCCAGCCAGCCCAGCCCCATGTTGACCATTGGGTAAGAGGTCTCGGTTTTTTTGACGATACCGGAAACGCTCATGCTTTTTTCCGTGGTCAGAAGTTTCCAGATGTCTCCGGCTGTTTCTCCTATCATTCTTTCCATAGTTCTTGACTCTCCCTTTGTTCCGTGGTTTGAGATTCCGGTGCTCTTCCACTACAACTCTTTCCTCTATCTACACCTCTCGGCGAACTCTGTGACTCAAGCGAAGCGGGCGCGGAACAAATTTCTTCCATCTTTTTGTTTCTCTTTAGCCCATCAAAAGTAAAGCAAAGTATCCGCGGAGGGCTACCGAGATTCCTTCGCTTCCCACTAATATTACAAGATCGGCATGTATTGGAAAAGGGGGAAATATTGGGTATATTCAGACTTCTTTTACTGATCCAACTTAGCTTTGTGTGAGATTTGGGCCTGGAGCTATTGGGTCACCAGTCTTTGTTGTAAAAACCAAAATTGGATCAGTATGACACCTTCTGAAAAGCGGCTGGGAACCTGAGTGCCCGGGCCGGAGAGATCGACATCGGATCAAAAGTCGATGGACAGGGATATCTGTTGCCAAGCCGTCTCCTATTTGCGATACTTGGCTACGAAGATAAGCCATGGCTCGGGAAAAAGGGTGCTGAACAAGAAACTGGAGAATTTCATGAGCGACGAAAAACAGGCTCGGACTGAAAACGAACCCGGGCAGCAGCAGGGCGCAGGGGTTGAAGAAAAAAGCAGGGCTCGGGACGCGCAAACTGAAAAGAAGGCGCCGGATCAGGACACAGCCAAGGCCGGAGACAAAGAATCCGCGTCCGGGAAGGTCCGGGATAAGCCGGCCGTAAATTTTCCGGTAGTCGGTCTGGGGGCTTCGGCCGGAGGCCTGGAGGCCTTGAAGAGCTTCTTCGGGAAAGTTCCGGAAGCAAGCGGCATGGCCTACATCGTGGTCATGCATCTGGCGCCGCATAAGCCGAGCATGCTGCCCGAGCTGCTCCAGAAGACCACTGCGGTCCCTGTGGTTATGCTCAAAGACGGCGATTCCATCCAACCGGACCATATATACGTGGTGCCTCCCAAAAAAGAGATCAGCCTCTACAACGGGGTTATCCAGCTCCTGGATCCGGTGGAAAATCACCTCAACCTGCCCATCGACTTCTTCTTCCGCAGCCTGGCCATTGATATGCAGTCCAGGGCCGCGGCCATCATCCTCTCCGGTACCGGTTCGGACGGAACCGTGGGCTTGAAGGAGATCAAGGACTATGAGGGTCTGGTCCTGGTCCAATCCGCGGAAACGGCCAAGTACGACGGCTTGCCCAGAAATGCCAAGGCAACCGGCCTGGCCGATATGGTCCTGGCCCCGCAGGACATGCCCCAAAAACTGTTCAACTACTTTGACAAGCGCGTGCAGTTCGAAAAGCCCGAACCCGAGGTTTCGGAAAGCCAGGAATGGCTGCACAAGATCTTCGCCCTGCTCCGGGTCCAGGTGGGTCAGGATTTCTCCTCTTACAAGATCAACACCATTCAGCGCCGCATCAAGCGGCGCATGGTTTTGAACCAGATCGAGGACCAGGAGACCTACCTCAGGTTTCTGCGGGAAAATTCAAACGAGGTCCAGGCCCTGTTCCGGGAACTGCTGATCGGGGTGACCAATTTCTTCCGGGACCCCAAATCGTTTGAGGTCTTAAAAGACGAGATCCTGCCGGACTTGTTGGCCGGCCTGGACGACGACACGACCTTCCGGGTCTGGGTCCCGGGCTGTTCCAGCGGCGAGGAGGTCTACTCCCTGGCCATTATCATCCGGGAATGCCTGGAGGGCTTCCCCGGGAAGCGGATCACTCTGCAGATGTTCGGCACGGACATCGACCGACAGGCTATCGAGAGGGCCAGGGAAGGCCTCTACCCCTC
>JAIPER010000291.1 GCA_021737115.1 Desulfohalobiaceae bacterium | reverse complement strand
GGCCAGGTCCCTGTGCTCGGTTCCCCTGACCACTCCCAGGATGGCCACGTAACCGGTAAAGCCTTCCACGGGCAGGTAGCCGTCGTAGGAGCCCTCTCGTTTGCCGCCGGCCACAGTGGCGCTGTAGTAGGGACCCATGGCCAGCTCGCCTTGTTTGATCATGCTCCGGATCTGGTCACCTGAGGTGTAGGCCACTTTGGAATGTGCGGCCAGCTCGGCCGCCTTTTCATAGACAGCGTCCAGATCGGAATAGATCTCCTTGGCCCCCTCTTCCTGTTCCAGCATGAAGGCGGCCTGGTACAGGGTCTCCACCCAGTAGGTCTTGCTGTAGGTGACTTCGTTTTCAAGCTCCGGCCGCAGGAAATCCTTCCAGCTGGTGGGGGTGAAATCCATGACCTCGGGCTGGTACATGGGCACGGTGCCCTCCCCGCCGACGATGACCCCGTAGCCGTCCATGTAGGCCATGTCCCTGACCGCGGGAAAGATCTTGTCAATATTGGGGATGTTCTCCTCCCTGATCGGCAGCAGGAAGTCGGCGTTGCGCAAGACCGAGTACTCCATGGGGTCGCACATGATTACGTCCCAGGGCGGCTGATCCTTGGGAGAGACCTTGATCTTGGCGTAAAAGCCTCCCCAGGCCGGCAGGATCTGGACTGTGGCCCCGGTTCTCTCTTCAAAATCGGCAATGACCGGTTCGAGTTTCTCGGCAAACCCGCTGGTCCAGCAGGTCACGGTTATGGACTGGCCGGCAAAGGGTTTTTCAGCCGCCGCATTCGAGGCCACCCCCAGGAGACCGATCATCAACAAAACCAGACTCACCCCAAGACTTTTTTTCCAGATGTTCTTTCGCATGCTTGTCCTCCTTTATGGTTACATTTTGGACACTTTAATTACAGAGCTCAGAACGTTTTTTAGATAGGCCTCGCCCCTGGCGGTGATTTCAGCCCGGTCCTCGGGTGCCCGGGCACTGGCCAGCAATTCCCCGGTCCGTGCCCGGAGCCAGCTGTCCGCAGTCGGACTCCCCTTTTTCTGCCAGGCCTCCAGGCTGAGATTGGGCCAGAGCGGCACCCCTTCGTCCAGTTTGCGGCACAGGGCAAAGGTCCTATCCGAATACAAAAAATCTCCGCCCGGTCCTGCCCGCCTGATGTCCTCGATCTCCAGCTCCTGATCCGCAAAGGAGAACCCTCTTGCAAAGCTCCGGGCCTGGCGGATGATTTCGTTGGCATAAACCACGGTTGCCGGGGAAAAGGTCATGGAATCGAAGTTCCCGCCCACGAACGGAGCCAGACCAACCTTGCCCAGGCAATTGCTCAGGTGATTCATCCACAGGGTTGCCGAGGCTGAGAGGTCCGGCCCCCAGCCGTTGCAGCTGCCTGAGGTCCCTGAGTGGGGAAGACCGTAGAAATCCATCATCTCTGCACAGGCCAGATTTAGGAGCATGGTTTTCGGGGTGTAGGTGCTGACCATGGAGCGCATGTCAAAGCCCGCCGGAAGGCTGCCCAGAATGACCGGGGTCCCCTCCTTGAGCAGTTGAGAAAAAACCAGGCCGGCCAGGAGTTCGGCGTTGAGCAGGGCCAGGGTCCCCACAGGTGTGATCGGGGTGGAGGCCCCGGACATGCCGTAGTTGTTATAGATAAAGGGCAGCCCTCTTTTGACGGCGGCCATGATCTTCAAGGCGGTGCCCTCGTTCAGGACCAAGGGGGTGATGGGATTGAAATAGGGCAGGATAAAGGGTTTCGAGCCGAGATCTCCCTGGAGGTATTCAAAGAGGTCGAGGAGGGGCTCAAAGGCCTCGTCTTTGGAGACCAGTAGCGCCAGGGGCTTTTGGGTATTGGCCAGCATATCCAGGCCCGAATACAGGTCGGCCGCATATTCGGGCAGATCCTGCGGAATGCCCAATGTGGAGATCAACCCGAACTGGGAAAGACAGTCGCCAAGTCTGACCCCATGGACCATGTCCTTCCTGAGAAAAGGCCGGATCTCGTCCGTTTCCGCTTCCTGATAGAAGAGGTTGGTGACCCCGATGCCGAAAGCGGTCTCATGCGCTCCGGAAGAGCCCAGATGAAAGGCCTGATTTCCGGCCCGGTCGTAGACGGTGATTTCCCCGGGGGCCACGGACAAGGCCCAGTCTATAATCTCCTGGCTGAAACGGACCAGATCGTCCTGCACCATGATCCCGGAAACGTTGTCAAAAACGGCCCTGGCCCTGGAGGAGTCGACCCTGATGCCCACTGAAGACAGAATGGCGACCGATCTTTGGTGCACATCCTGCATCTGGTCCCTGCTCAGGACTGTTATTACGGGCCTGACCTGATTCGGATCATCTTCCATAAAAATTCGTCCTCAGGTTTATTACATTGTCCAAACCGATTCACCTTGCCTACCGAAAACGGCTGCCGAAAGCAAGACCCAGCCTCTTTGGCTGAATGATCACAAGCATATCAGCAAACAATGTTGTTACCAGTGAAGCAACATATAGAAAGATCCGGAACCTGTCAAGGACATTGTAGGTTCAAGGTGGCAAAAGAATTGACTTACCCCGGCAGTTGGCCTACCTTCGCCTTCAGTATATCGACCCCAACACGGATAACGGATCCCTATGAATCAATCACTTCTGGAAGACCTGCTGGCTGACCCGCAAAACCTGACCCACGTCCTGGACAATTTACAAGAGGGCGTCATTGCCCACGATTTACAACGCAATATCTTTTTCTTCAACCGCCGGGCCGAGGACATAACCGGCTACAGCAGAGAAGAGGTCCTGGGCCGGGACTGCCATCAGGTCTTTGAGCAGCCCTTTTGCGGAGAACAATGCTCCTTCTGCACGGCCGAACCCCCGGACTTTGACATCTCCGAGTACAGGATCAACATCGTCAACAAGGCGGGAGAAACACGGAAAATCGAGATGTCCGCGATAATGATGCGGGATGACGCAGGCCGGGCCATCGGGGTCCTAGCCACCCTCCGGGACATCACCGATCTCTTGAACCTGCAGTTCAAGGTCAGAGAATTGACCGGCTTCCACAACATCATCGGCCGGGACCCGCAGATGATAGAGATCTTCAAACAGATCAGGGACGTGGCCGAGTATGAGTTTCCCGTGCACATTTTCGGAGAAACCGGCACCGGGAAAGAGTTGGTGGCCGAGGCCATACACAATGAATCCAGGAGCGAAGCCGCCCCGTTCGTGCCCATCAATTGCGGCGCCCTTCCCGAGGGGCTCATCGAGAGCGAACTCTTCGGTCATGTCAAAGGGGCTTTTTCCGGGGCCATCCGCGACAAAAAGGGCCGTTTCGAACTGGCCGAGAACGGTACCATCTTTCTGGATGAGGTAGGCGAACTGCCCAGACATCTCCAGGTGAAGCTGCTCAGATTTCTGCAGTCAGGGACCTTTACCCGAGTTGGCGGGGAGAAAACCCTGCGGATCGAAGCCCGGGTCATCAGTGCGACCAATAAGGATCTCAAACAGGAAATCAAAACAGGGGCCTTTCGCGAAGACCTCTTCTACCGTTTGAATGTCATCCCCATCTCCCTTCCCCCGCTTCGAAAGAGAAAAAACGACATCCCGCTGTTAGCCGAACATTTCCTGAGCCGATTCAACTCCGTCAAAAAGAAGGGACCGATTACGATTTCCGACCCCGCCCTGTCCCTGATGATGGACTATTCCTGGCCCGGAAATGTCCGTGAGCTGGAAAACGTCCTGCAATTCGCCCTGGTCAAGGCCAAGGGCAGGACCATCGAGCCCGGGGATCTGCCCTTCGAACTCAAACAAGACCTTTCGCCCTCTAAAAAACGCGGCCCCGACCAAAAACTCGACCCGGAACGTGTGAAAGCCGTTCTATCCGAAACAGACGGCAACAAGGTCAGGGCAGCCAGGCTGCTGGGCGTGGGCCGGGCAACCCTCTACCGTTACCTGGACAGGATGAAAGATGATAAATAAAGGCGGAATGCTGGCATGCTGGAATGCCGGTATGCTGGGATGCTGGGATGCTGGGATGCTGGGATGCTGGGATGCTGGGACAAGAAGCACGGGGCATAGAGCATAGAGCATGGAGCATGGGGAAGAGGGAAGAAGAAGGACGTCGGACGTCGGAGGTCGAACATCGGCTGGCTTGAAGAGTGGACTTCCTTTTTCTGTAACCGTGAACTCTCCGCGGCGTAGGCGCGCTCTTTATACTGATCCAATTTTGGTTTTAACAACAAGGCCTTTAACCCGAAGTCTCAAGACTTAAAATTGGTAAAAAACTAAGTTGGATCAGTATAATACCTCCTCACTCCTCACTTCCCAACTGTCTCTGTCTCAATAAACCTCGTGTCTCACCCAAGAACCTGATACGAATTTCTAAGAGGATTCACAGTCCATAGCCCTGACTCTCTCCCTCACTCACTCCCTCCCTGACTCCCTCCCTCCCTCTCTCACTCCTTCACTCTCTCACTCTCTCACTCTCTTATCCCGGGACTGGCACCTATCTTGCAAATCATTATCCATTGTCTAGGTCAAAATCTCGACATCTTCAAATCAAAATCAGATATGTCAGGCCTGCCAGAGGCAGGGCTGACAACGGTGTCCAATGAAGCCCTGTGACAGAAACATCCAGAAGACCCTGGATCTGACCCGCAGCATGATCGAACTGGCCAACCAGGGAGATGAGGACCGCGCGGACAACGGCTGTGGCATTTTGTACGGCGTGCTCCTGGATTCCGCCTACCGGATACAGAAGCTGGCCGAGAAGGAAAAAAAGGCCCATATCCAGAAGGGCTGGTGGAACCCTGATTCGCAGCAGAAACCATGAAAGACTGATCCAATTTTGGTTTTTACAACAAAGACTGGCGACCCTAAGGGTTCAGGCCCAAATTTCACAAAAAGCTAAGTTGGGTCAGTATATCTGCCGTCAATGAAACCTTTGAGAGATTACGTAGAATAGGAGCTTCATTTATGGATGTTGTGCTTCTTTCCCGCCTGCAGTTCGCAGCCGCCACCATGTTTCATTTCCTTTTCGTTCCCTTGACGCTTGGCCTTTCCATCTTGGTGGCCATTATGGAGACCAGGTATGCCCGCACCGGAGACGAAATCTATCTCCGAATGACCAAATTCTGGGGGAAACTGTTCCTGATCAACTTTGTCATTGGCATCGTTACCGGCATCACCCTGGAATTTCAGTTCGGCACCAACTGGTCCCGGTATTCGGCCTATGTGGGAGACATCTTCGGAT